>JAPLLF010000729.1 GCA_026387715.1 Pseudomonadota bacterium | reverse complement strand
CCCGCCGTCGAGTCTATGGACGACGCGAAGGCGTACCTCGACGTCGCCTCGGAGATCGTCGCCGGCGTCGGCGCGGCCTTCGAGCTCACGCCGCGCGTGGTCGCCGCGCTCGAGGCGCAGGTGTTCGTGCCGCTCGGCGCCGTCGCGTATGGCCGCTGTCGAGTCCACGATGGCCGCGCGTGCAGCGCGCTCACCGACGCCGACTACGCCCCCACCGCGACGCGCGGCGATCTCACCTCGCTCGTGACGGTCGGCGTGATGGTGCGGATGACCGCGGACGTCACCGCCGATCTGATGCTGGGCACCGGCGTCGGCGGCGTCCGCGGCGACGACCTCCGGATCTCGACCGGCATCGTGTGGGCGCCGCAACCCGCCGGCGTCGCGGCGCCCGGTCGCCGCGACCTCGACGGCGACGGCCTGCCCGACTCCGTCGACGCCTGCACCGACGAGCCCGAGGACAAGGACGGGTTCGAGGACGACGACGGCTGCCCCGATCCCGACAACGATCAGGACGGCATCCCCGACGCCGAAGATCGCTGCCCGAACGAGGCCGAGGACAAGGACGGCTTCCAGGACGCCGACGGCTGTCCGGATCGCGACAACGATCAGGACGGCATCCCCGACGCAGCCGACCGCTGCGCCGAGCAGCCCGAGGACAAGGACGGCTTCGAGGACGACGACGGCTGCCCCGAGCTGGACAACGATGGCGACGGCTTCGCCGACAGCGTCGACAAGTGCCCCAACGACGCCGAGACCGTCAACGGCGTCGACGACGACGACGGCTGCCCCGACGTGCGCGGCACGACCGGCCCCGAGGAGCGCGTCGATCGGATCGATCTCAAGGGCGCGCCGATCTCGTTCACCAGGCGGACCGCGGTGCTCACCGCGCCCGCCAGGCAGGTGCTCGAGCAGGTCGCCGGGCTCGTCCGGAACCGCAAGCTCAGCCTCCGCATCGAGGTGCACGTCGCGCTGGGCACGCCCGCCAAGGCGCCGGGCGCGATCGCCGCGCAGAAGAAGCAGGACAAGATCCTCGCGCAGCAGCGCGCGCAGGCCGTGCGCGACTTCCTCGTCGGCAAGGGGGTCGCCGCGACCCAGCTGCAGGCCGTCGGCCTCGGCGCCGATCGCCCGCTCGGTGGCGTCGCGCCGACCGAGGCCGCGCAGGACCGCGTCGAGCTGATCAAGGCGCAGCAGGGCGGCGCGCCGTGAAGCGCGCGATCCCGGTGGCGCTCCTGCTGACGGCCCAGGCCGCTCACGCCCAACCGCGTCCGCCCGAGCGGGCCGCGATCACCGACATCGAGGTGCCCGTCGTCGTGCTCGAGGCCGGCGACGCGGCGGGCGGGCGGGCCACCGCCGACGAGGCGCTCGATCTCGCGAACATCGTGCAGTCCGCCGCCAAGGGCGTGACCACGGTGCAGGAGGCCCCGACGATCGTCACGGTCATCACCGCCGACGAGATCCGCGACCGCCAGCTCACCGACCTGACGCAGATCTACGATCAGGTCCCCGGCTGGCAGCGCGACGGCTTCGCGCATTCGACGTTCCACCTGCCGCTGGTGCGCGGCCAGCTCCAGTCCGTGCAGTTCCTCCACGACGGGGTGTCGCTGTTCGATCCGTTCGTGAACATCGCGTCGACGACGCGCGTGCAGGCGATCGAGCTCGTCAAGCGCGTCGAGATGATCACCGGCCCGGGCGGCGTGCTGTGGGGGAGCAACTCGCTGCTCGGCATCCTCAACGTGATCACCAAGGACGCCGAGGACGTCGACGGCGTCGAGGTCGGCGGCACGCTGGGCGACGGGCGCGGCGATCGCTCGATGGGGCGCGCGTACGTGATGGCCGGCAAGAGCGACCTCTACGACGGCAAGCTCAAGGTGTTCGGCCACGCGAGCGTCGAGACCTACCGCGGCATGGCGCTCACCAATCCGCTGCTGGTGTTCCACGAGCCGCTGCCCCAGCCCAACTCGGCGAACCAGTACGGCACGCTGACCACCTCGTCGCAACCGCGGTCGATCCTCGTCGGGCTCGACGGCAAGATCACGTACGACAAGCTGCAGCTCCGGGTCGCGTTCCCGTTCGGCGAGAAGCAGAACCCCGCCGGCCTGTCGGGCCAGCCGGTGGCTGAGCACTTCCCGGGGTGCGCGGATCCGACGTCGGCTGGGTGCCTCGATCCGAACGGCACGAGCACGCAGAACCGCACCGACAACTACGATCGCTACGGCGTGCTCGAGTACCGCACGCGCTTCGCGCACGACAAGGCCGGCCTCACCGCGCGCGCCTACGGCATCCAGTTCCACCGCAACTTCAACCCGCTCCAGGTGCTCGCGCCGTCGGCGACCATCCCGGGTGGCCTGTCGTTCGCGGCCGCGTTCACCAGCTATCGCGTCGGCGGCGGGCTCGATGGTGACGTCGAGCTGTCGCGCAAGGTCCGCGTGCTGTACGGCGCCGAGGCGTTCAAGGAGTGGAAGCCCGACACCACCGCCGCCGGCAACGTCGCGACCCTGCCGTCGCCCAAGGAGCTCGCGCGCCTGCCGATCCTGTGTCCGCGCAAGTACGATCCCGCGCGCGGCGCGATCGTGCCGCTCCCGAACTGCACCCTGACGTTCGCCTACCCCGCCGATCGCGCGGTCGTCGGCGTGTACGTCGATCCGACGTGGCGCCCCAGCAAGCGGCTCATCCTCGACGTCGGGGCCCGGCTCCAGCTCGCGCCCGACGCGCTCGGGACGCTCAGCTACCCGCTCGACACCACGCTCGCCGGCACCGTGGTGTGGAACTTCATCCCGAGCTGGCACCTCAAGCTCAACTACGCCCAGGGCTTCCGCCCACCGGTGTTCAACAACACGACGTCCAACGGCGAGGCGGTGCAGATCGGCGGCAACGCGGACCTCGCGGTCGAGACGTCCGACGCGATGCAGGCCGAGGTCAACGCCCGGTTGTTCAAGGGCGAGCGTCGGATCCGCGAGCTGTCGTTCCGGGCCGACGCGAGCTACACGCGCCTCAAGAACCTCATTCAGATCACCCAGGGCACCTACGCCAACTCCGGCGAGCGCGGCATCGCGTCGGCCGAGTTCCTCGGCAAGCTCTACATCCAGGGCGGGCATCGCCTCGAGCTGGGCTACACCTGGCTGCGCGTCGATACCCGCGATCGCGGGCGGCAGCGGGCACTCCCGGAGCACTGGTTCGACCTCGCGACCGTGTTCGCGCTGACGCCGACGTTATCGGCGACGACCAACCTCAAGGTCACCGGGGCGGCCGAGGATCCCAACCGGATCGTCGAGTACCGCGACCCGAACGTCACGGATGCCACGCCGGTGGTGGTCGCGGCCACCGACCTCGTGCTCGACCGGCTCCCACCCATCGCCCAGCTCAGTTTGGGCCTGACGTGGGTGCCCGTCGCCAAGCTGACGGTGCGTGCGACCATGTACGACGCCCTGGTCACCCACGCCTACCAGCCCGACGTCCTGTTCGACTATGAACCCCACCTCGAGTACCTACCGAACCCACTCGACGGGTTTCGGGCGTACGTGTCGGCGACCTACCAGTATTGATCTGTTATCCTTTGGAAATCCGTGTCTAAACGGCGCGTTCTCGCCATCTCAAGCGACCTCGACCAGCTTCGGCGGATCGTCGCCGCGCTCGAACGAGCGGGCGCCGAGGTCGATGCCGTGCGGAGCCCCGACGCGATCGCCGCGGACGTGATCCCGCATCGCTACATCTTCTTCGCCATGAACGGCCCCGACCCCAGAGGCGCGGATGGCAAGCTCGCCGCGCTCGTCGGCAAGCTGCGCGACCGCGCGCACGTCACGATCGTCGCCGCGCACGCGACGCTGCCGGATCTGCTCACCTACCTCAAGGACGATCGCGTCAACAACGTGATCGTCGGCGACGAGCTCGATCAGGGCGTGTTCGTCACCGCGCAGAAGCTGCTGACCGGCGACATCTTCGGGATCGAGAAGTACCTCCCCGAGGGCACGCCGGTGAACTACGCCCGCATCCGCGACTTCGAGGGGCGCGGGCGCGCGATCGACACCGTGCTGGCGTTCGCCGAGGCGTCGAAGATGCGCCGGCAGGTGCGCACCGCGATCGGCCAGGTCTGCGAAGAGCTGCTGATGAACGCGCTGTACGACGCGCCGGTCGACGCCGCCGGCCACCAGATCTTCGCCGAGATCGATCCCCACGATCGCACCAAGTCGCAGTCGCCGCGCCCGGTGTCGATCCGCTACGCGGCGACCGACACCAGCTTCGTGATCGCGGTGCGCGATCGCTTCGGGCGGCTCGCGAAGAACACGATCCTGTCCTACATCGACAAGTGCATCCACTCGCCCAACCAGATCGATCGCAAGACGTACGGCGCCGGGCTCGGGCTGTACCTCGTCGCGAACGCGGTCGCGGCGTACGTCGTCAACGTCGCCTACGACATCGCGACCGAGGTGGTGTGCACGTTCGATCGCGGCGCGAAGTCACCGCTCCGGCAGGTCGGGGTGTTCGTCCATCCGGGAGGCGCGGAGATGCTCAAGCAAGGCTCGCCGGTCGCGGAGCGCGCCGACACGCTGGATCTAGTGTTGCCACTTCCCGCCGATCCCAAGGTGATGCCCGATGGCTGAGCGTCAGTTCGGTCCGTACCGGCTGGTCCGCCAGATCGCGGTCGGCGGCATGGCCGAGATCCACCTCGCGAAGACCAAGGGGATCGCCGGGTTCGAGAAGTACGTCGCGCTCAAGATGATCCATCCGAACCTCGCGGAGGACGAGCAGTTCATCGAGATGCTCGTCGACGAGGCGAAGATCGCCGTGCAGCTCACGCACGCAAACATCGCGCAGACGTTCGACCTGGGCCGCGTCGGCGACACCTACTACATCACGATGGAGTACATCGACGGCGCGGATCTCTACAAGATCCTGCGCCGGGCGTCGGAGACCGACATCGAGATGCCGCTCGACGTCTGCGCGTTCGTCGGCAAGGAGATGCTGACCGCGCTCGATCACGCGCACCGCAAGCGGGATCACAGCGGCAAGGCGCTCGGCATCGTCCATCGCGATGTGTCGCCGCAGAACGTCCTGATCTCCTACGCCGGCGAGGTGAAGCTCGTCGACTTCGGCATCGCCAAGGCCACCAGCAAGGCGAAGCAGACGGCGGCCGGCGTCATCAAGGGCAAGTACTACTACATGAGCCCCGAGCAGTCGTGGGGCGACCCGATCGACCACCGCTCGGACATCTTCTCGGCGGGCATCGTCATCTACGAGATGATGACGGGGCAGATGCTCTATCTGGAGGAGGATCTCCAGAAGCTCCTCGAGATGGTCCGGAAAGCGGACATCGCGCCCCCGAGCCGGCTGCGCAAGGGCATCCCGCCGCAGCTCGAGCGCATCATCATGCACGCGCTCGCGAAGGTGCCCGGCGAGCGCTACCAGAGCGCCGGCGACTTCGCGACCGACCTCGAGCGCTTCCTCCACGGCTACGCGCCCGCGTTCACCGCGTCGAAGGTCGCCGGCGAGAGCCGCCCGGTGCTCGGCGATCCGGCGGTCCCGCCGGTCGACCAGGAGGACCCCGAGATCGAGATGCGCGACGGTGGGATGTCGACGCAGGAGCTCGACGCCAGCAAGCTCGCGCACGCCAGCGAGGAGCTCGAGCGCGACGAGAACTCGATGATCTTCTCGCTCGCCGAGCTCAACGCCAGCGTGATCCCGCCGACCCCGCCGACCGCGCGCCCCGCGCCGCAGCCGCAACCCAAGCAACCGACCGGCCCCATCCGGACGACGCCTCGCCAACCGACCGCGCCGCTACCGAGCCTCAAGCCCGCGATGGCGCCGCCGGCTCCCGCCCCGACGCCGCCAGCCCGCGCCGGCATCCAGCCGTCGCCGATCAAGCACGTCCCAATCGCGAAGCCGGCGCCGCTCCCGCGGCTCGCGAAGCCGCGGATGCCCGACGAGGAGACCCGCGAGCTCGCGCCCAAGGACCTCGCGACGACCACCGCCGCGTCCAGCGAGGACATCGGGCTGCTCGGGATGACGGTTCGCGGCCCCGGGCTCGCGGCCCCGCGACGCCCGCAGGCGGCGATCCCGATGTCGATGCCGGACTGGGACGCGAGCGAGACCCAGCCCGGCACCGAGGGCGTCGACGATCTCGACGACCTCGACAACGTCGGCGAGCGCACGATGATCACGGCGCCCGACTTCATGCGGGGGAGCGACGACGACGAGGGTGATGGCGCGACGATGATCACGACCCGGCCCACCGACGATCGGGAGGCCGACGACGCCGAGCCCCCGACCGACGACGACGACGGGCCGACGATGCAGCGCGAGTTCGTCGCGACGCCGTCGCGGCGGCTCCCCGCGAAGGCCAAGGCGCCCGGCCCGGCCGCGCTCGCCGCCAAGATCCAGACGCCGGCGGTCAGCGCGCTACGAACGCCGCGCCCGAGACGGCGGCGCCGACATCGCCTCCGCAACCGGTGCAGCAGCCGCCGCAGCAGCCGATGCCGCAGCAGCCGATGCCGCAGGCGAACGCGTACCCGCCACCGTATCAGCAGCAGCCCTACCAGCAGCCGTACCAGGATCCCTACCAGTCGGGTCAGGCCCCACCTCACCAGATGGCGCCGTATCAGACGGGCCAGCAGATGCCGCCCCAGTATCCGTCGCCGTACCCCGGATACCCGCCACAGCCCCAGGGCTATCCGCCCAACCCGATGTACCCGGTGCAGCTGTACGGCAGCCAGCAACAGCAGCCGTATCCCGTGTCGCTGACCGGCGCGCTGCGCCTCACCGAGGGCGACGAGATCCCCGCCGCCTACAAGATCGACAGCGGCGGCAAGCGATGGCTCGGGCTCTTGTTCGCCGGCATCGTCGCGATCTCGATCGCGGCGGGCGTGACCTTCCTCATCATCCGCGGCACCCGCGATGGCGCGCCGACGGTGGGGACGCTCAAGATCGACTCGACGCCACCGGGCGCCGACGTCTCGTTCGACGGCACCCGGCTGTCGGATCGCACGCCGCTCACCCTCGAGAACGTGCCGGTCGGGACGCGGCACGACATCAAGGTCGAGCTCGCGCTCTACAAGAACTACGCGACCGAGGTCTCGATCCCCAAGGACGGCACGACCACCACGGTGACCGCGCTGCTCGAGAAGCTGCTCGGCAAGGTGGCGGTCAACAGCAAGCCGGCCGGCGCCGAGGTCCGGATCAACGGTGAGGTGCGCGGACGCACACCGGGTACCTTTATGGGCATCGACATGGCGACGGCCAGGACGATCGAGGTCCGGCTCAAGGACTACCAGCCGATCACGCAGGATCTGAAGTGGCCGGCCAACGGTCAGATCGATCTGGATCTCACGCTCCAACCGACGCGCTGATAGAATATCGGGATGCGCAGCTTCCTCGTCGGTGCGGTCCCCCTCCTCGCGCTCGTCACGATCGGATGTGGCAAGCCGCACCAGGCGGGGCCGGATGCGGCCGGCGACAGCGCGCCGATCCCCGACGCCTGCGAGGGGCTCCAGTGCTTCCAGGTCGACTGCGGCGCGAAGGGCCTGCCGCCGACGACGATCAGCGGCACGGTCTACGCGCCGAACGGCACGCTGCCGCTCTACAACGTCAACGTCTACGTCCCGTCGATCGATCCGGGACCGATCGCCGACGGCGCGCGCTGCGATCGCTGCGATGCCGCCCTGCCCGGTGCGCCGATCGCGTCGGCGGTGACCGACGAGGCCGGCCACTTCACGCTGCCGAACGTGCCGGCGACGGGCGACGTGCCGATCGTGATCCAGAGCGGCAAGTGGCGCCGCGAGCTCAAGATCCCCAACGTGGCCGCGTGTCAGGATCTCCCGATCCCGGCCCTCGAGACGACGTTCCCCAAGAGCCGCACCGATCTGACGCCGTACACCACGCGCGTGAACATGCCGTCGATCGCGGTCACCACCGGCGGCGCCGACGCGCTCGAGTGTCTGATCCGCAAGCTCGGCATCGACGACACCGAGTTCACGACGGACGCGCAGGGCGGCAAGGTCAACCTGTTCAACGGCAACGGCGCGAGCTCGTTCGCCGCTGGTTTCGCGGGTGGCACCGGGGCGTTCCCCGACGCGACCACATTATGGGGAACGACTGACAAGGCCGCCGCGATGGCCAAGCTCGACGACTACGACATCGTCATGCTGTCGTGCGAGGGCGGCCAGGGCCCCGGCACGAAGTCGCAGGTCGCGATGGACGCGGTCCACGACTACGCCGGGCTCGGCGGTCGCCTCTTCATGTCCCACTGGCACAACATCTGGATCGGCGGCGAGGACGGCAACCTCACGCACGGCCTCCCCGACTGGCAGGCGGTCGCGACCTTCGACTACGCCGCGGCGCAGAACGAGGCCTCCCAGCTCACGGTGATCGACGAGACCGTCCCCAAGGGGACGTCGTTCGCGACCTGGATGCTCAACGTCGGCGGGTCGACCACGCGGGGCCAGGTCAACGTGGACCAGCCGCGCTACACGTGCGCGGCCAACGATCCGACCAAGAGCGATCGCCGCGTGTACGTGGACCCCACGCTGTCGACGCCGCTCGGCAAGGTGAGCCTGCAGGATCTCGAGTTCACGACCCCGCAGAGCGCCGCGCCCGCCGATCGCTGCGGCAAGGTCGTGTTCTCCGACATGCACGTCGCGTCTGGATCGTCGTCGTCGAGCGGCACGCCGTTCCCGGGTGGCTGCTTGACCGGGGACCTCACGCCGCAAGAAAAGGCGCTCGCGTTCATCTTCTTCGACATCTCGTCCTGCGTCGGCCCGATCCAGTAGCTCGCCAGAACGGGTTCATCGCCTATGCTGGCGGCATGCGTGACCTACAGCATGTCTGCGTGGCGGTCCTAGGTGGTCTGCTGATCGCCTGTGGTGGTGGTCGTGGTGACGACTCGAACGGGTCACCGGATGCGTGCGTCGGGCTCCAGTGCGACGTCACCGACTGCGCGGCGATGAACGCGCCGCCGACGACGATCTCCGGAACCGTGTTCGCGCCGAACGGCACGCTGCCGCTGTGGAACGTCAACGTCTACGTGCCGAACGCGCCGGTCGGCGCGTTCGCCGACGGCGCGCAGTGCTCGCGGTGCGCCGACGAGCTGCCCGGCAGTCCGGTGCGCAAGACCGTCACCGACGAGGCCGGGCACTTCACGCTCGAGAACGTCCCGACCGGCGACGACGTCCCGCTCGTGATCTCGAGCGGCAAGTGGCGCCGCCAGATCACGATCCCGCACGTGACGGCGTGCCAGAACACCGCCCTGACGACGAACGACACCCGGCTCCCGCGCAATCGCAGCGAAGGGGACCTCCCGAAGATCGCGCTGTCGACCGGCGGCGCGGACGCGCTCGAGTGCTTGCTGCGCAAGCTCGGCATCGACGACACCGAGATCGGCACGCTCGGTGGCCCGCAGCGGATCCACCTGTTCGACGACGCCGATGCGGCCGATGGCCGGGGCGTCGGCAAGTCGGCGAGCGGCGTGTTCGCCAACTCCAAGAGCCTGTGGAACACCGTCGACGCGCTGGCGGCCTACGACATCGTGATGCTGTCGTGCGAGGGCGATCAGCATCCGGAGACCAAGTCGCAGGAGGCGATGAACGCGATGAAGGCGTACGCCGACCTCGGCGGCCGCGTGTTCGCCTCGCACTGGCACAACGCCTGGATCGAAGGCAGCACGCAGGGTGGCGGCAACCAGCGGCCCGCCGTGTGGGCGGATCAGATCGCGACGTGGAGCAACGCGGGCACCACGCTCCCGAACAACGCGACGGACATCGTCGACGAGACCTCCGGGCACGGGGCGTCGTTCGCGACGTGGTTGACCAACGTCGGAGCATCACCGGCGCGCGGCCAGATCCCGATCGGCAACGGCACCGGTAAGAGCACCGTGACGGCGCTCTTGCCGGGCGTGGAGCGCTGGGTCTACTTCCAGGACAACCCCGACCAGCTGCCGCAGAACTTCCAGTTCACGACGCCGTTCGAGGCGGCGGGCGACGCGCGCTGCGGCAAGGTCGTGTTCTCCGACATGCACGTCTCGGGCGACTCGCAATCGGTGCCGGGCGACACGTTTCCCCAGGGCTGCGCGTCGTCGGATCTCACGCCGCAGGAGAAGGCGCTCGCCTTCATGTTCTTCGACATCGCGTCGTGCGTCAGCGTGATCTTCTAGCCGCCCCATGCCCGAGCTCCGCTTCTCGCGACGCATCGCCGCCGCGATCCGCGCCGGCGACGCGCCCACCGACGAGAGCTTCGATCGCTTCATGCCCTCCGAGCTCGAGCGCGTGTCGAGCACGTTCTGGACCCCGATCGAGGTCGTGATGCGCGTCGCCAGCTGGCTCGCCGACCTCGAGGTCGAGACGGTGATGGACATCGGCTCGGGCGCCGGCAAGTTCTGCGTCGTCGCCGCGCTCGCCGGCACCGCCCGGTTCGTCGGGATCGAGCAGCGCCCGCGCC
>JAPLLF010000560.1 GCA_026387715.1 Pseudomonadota bacterium | reverse complement strand
TCGGCGTCCATCGCGGTCTGGAGCCAACCGTCGATGGCGGGTAGGTGGCCGGGATAGAGCTCGACGGCGGTGGCGAAGCGCTGCACCGCCAGCGCGGGCATGCCGAGCTTCGCGAGCGTCTCACCCGCGCGCGTGAGGAAGGTCGCCTTGTCGTGGGGATCGGCGAACAGGCCCGCGATCCGCTCCTCGAGCGCGATGAGCTCGTCGGTCTCCCCGGCGCGGCGCGCGAGGGTCTCGAGGTGAAACAGCGCCAGCCGGTTGTCCGGATCGACCGCGAGCGCGGCACGATACAGGGCGGCCAGCTCGGCCTCGGGACGATCCTCACGCGTCGCGAGGATCGCGGTATCGATGAGCAGGGGCGCGAGATCACGAACCTGCTCGACCGCCTGCGACCTCACGAGCACGATCTCGCGCTCGCGCAGGCGCAGGAGCTCCCCGGTTCGCGGCGTCACGACGAGCTCCTGCTCGAGCTGCTGCAGGAGGTCGAGCCTCGTCGGATCTGCTTGCACCGCGCGCTCGAGCGCGCGCTGCGCGGCCGCCGCGTCGCCGCGCATCCGCTCCACGCGCGCGAGCAGCTCGTAGGGGGTCGCCTTGCCGGCCGCATCGCCGGCTCGCTCCGCGGCCCCGATCTGGACGAGCGCGAGCGTGGCGATCGGCGCCGGCAGGCGCAGCGTGGTCGCGATCCGGACGAGCGGCGCGGCGGCCAGCGGCGAGCCCGGCCGGAGATCGAGCGCGCGCTGGTAGAGCTCGAGCGCACGCGGGCCGTCGTCGGCCGCCATCGCCTGCTCGGCATCGCGGAGCACGCGGACGAACGAGTCGGGGCGCGGGAGGAGACGCGCGGCAGGTCGTTGGCCCGCGCGGCGCTTCGCCGCATCGAGCAGGTCGTCGACCACGCCTGGCACCGCGACGTCGGCCCGCTCGAGCAGGCGCCGCGCGCGCGGGACATCGTCGAGGTCGAGCGCCAGCTGGGCCGCGCGGATCTGGAGCATCGCCGGCTCGCGCGTGGCCGGCGTTCGGGTCTCGAGCTGGGTCGCGCGAGCCTCGAGCGCGGTGACGGCCTCGCCGAGCACGCGCGCCTGGGCCGCGGCGATCATCGCGGCGAGGGTCCGGCGCGGATCGTCGAAGGTCAGGGTCGGCCCAGGCCCGCTGCCGCTGGCGCTGGCCATGATCGCGAGCGCGAGCTCGGGCTCGGTCCGCAACCGCAGGCGCGCCTGCCGGAGGGCGAGGCTCGACGCTGCCCACGGAGATCCCTCGGCCACGCGCGCGCGCTCGAGCACCATCGCGAGCGGGCTCCAGTCGGCCAGCCGCCCCGCGAGGACGAGCGCCGCCCCGTGCGCGACGGGATCGAGCGGATCGTCCTCGAGCACCAGCGCCCAGGCGTCGAGCGCGGCACGGGTCGCGGTCTCGAGCTCGGTCACGTCGCCGATCGTCGCGGCCACGCGCGCCGCGCGATCCCAGGCGACCGCGCTGTGCGCACGCGCGACGTCGCGTGCGTGCGCTCCCGGCGCGGCGGCGAGCTCGGTGAGGACGCGGGCCCGATCGGCCCAGCGCCCAGCCGTCGCGAGGACCTCGGCGAGCGACAGGCCGACGACGAACGACGACGGTCGCTGCTGGCGGGCGCGGACGAGCAGCTCGATCGTGGCATCGATCGCCTCCTTGCCGACCAGCGTTG
>JAPLLF010000863.1 GCA_026387715.1 Pseudomonadota bacterium | reverse complement strand
CGCTCGGCGCCCGGGTCGCGCTCGTCGAGCGCCACTTGCTCGGGGGCGATTGCCTCAACTTCGGGTGCGTACCGTCGAAGGCGTTGATCCGCGCGGGGCAGGCCGCGCACGACGCGCGCGCCGGCGCGGCGTTCGGCATCTCCAGCTCGGACGTCCGCGTCGACTTCGCGGCCGCGATGGCGCGCCTGCGCAGGCTGCGCGCGCAGATCGCGCCGCACGACTCGGCCGCGCGGCTCGCGAGCCTCGGCATCGACGTGTTCCTCGGCGACGGTCGGTTCGTCGCCGGGGATGCGGTCGAGGTCGACGGCCAGCGGCTCGCGTTCGCGCGCGCGGTGATCGCCACCGGCGCGCGAGCTGCGGTGCCCGCGATCGACGGCCTCGCCGAGGTCGGCTACCTGACCAACGAGACCGTGTTCGCGCTGGTGATCGCGGCGAGGTTCGCGGCCGAGGGGATCCAGCTCGTGCTCGGCGCCACGCTGGTCCGCGCCGAGCGTCGCGCCGACGGCAAGGCGATCCTGTACACGCGAGGTGTCGTGCAGGGCGAGGTGATCGGCGACGCGATCGTGGTCGCGGTCGGCCGCACGCCGAACCTCGATCGGCTCGACCTCGCCGCCGCGGACATCACGGCCACCGAGGGCCTCGAGCTCGACGACCGGCTGCGGACCACCAACCGCCGCGTGTTCGCCGCCGGCGACGTCGCGTCGCGCTACCAGTTCACGCACGCCGCCGACGCGATGGCGCGGATCGTCCTCCAGAACGCGTTGTTCTTCGGTCGCAAGCGCGCCTCGGCGCTCGTCATCCCGTGGTGCACGTACACCGATCCCGAGATCGCGCACGTCGGCCTGTCGGCGCACGAGGCGACGGCGCGCGGGCTCGTCACGCTCACCGTGCCGCTCGCCGGCGTCGATCGCGCGATCCTCGACGGCGACACCGAGGGCTTCGCGCGCGCGCACGTCGACCGCAAGGGGCGGATCCTCGGCCTCACGCTGGTGTCGCGCCACGCGGGCGAGTCGATCGGCGAGGTCGTGCTCGCGATGACGCACGGCCTGCGGATCGGCGCGCTGGCGTCGACGATCCATCCGTACCCCACGCAGGCCGAGGCGCTCAAGAAGCTCGGCGACGCGTTCCAGCGCACGCGGCTGACGCCGCGCGTCCATGGCATCCTCGCGCGGTTGCTCCGATGGCGGCGCCGATGACGACCGTCTGCATCTTCGCCAAGCCGCCGGTGCCCGGGCAGGTCAAGACCCGGCTCGCGCCGGCCGTCGGGACGCAGGGCGCGGCGGCGCTCGCGCGCGCGTTCCTCGTCGATACCTGCGCGATGGTCCGGGCGCTGCCGTGGGCCCGGCCGATCGTCGCCACCACGGGCGCGTTCGACGCGGCGCTCACCGCCGAGCTCGCGCTGCCGGCGTGGCCCCAGGGCGACGGCGATCTCGGGGCGCGGCTCGAGCGGATCCTCCGGCGCGCGCTCGCCGAGCACCCGGCCGCGCTCGCGATCGGCGCGGACTCGCCGGGCCTGCCGTCGCGGTTGCTCGACGACGCACGCGCCGCGCTCGCGGACGTCGACGCGGCGATCGGCCCGACCGACGATGGCGGGTTCTACGTGCTCGCGTTGCGCCGGTGTCCCGAGGGCCTGCTCGACGAGCTGCCGTGGAGTCGACCGGACACGTTCGCGCGCACGCTGGATCGGCTGCGCGCGCGGGGGCTCACGGTGCGGGTGCTCGCGCCGTGGTTCGACGTCGATCGCCCCGCCGATCTCGCGCGGCTGCGCGACCTCCTCGAGCGCGGGGCGATCGTCGCGCCCGCGACGCAGCGCTGGCTCGGCGCGCCGCAGCTCTCGGTGGTCATGCCGGTGCTCGACGAGGAGCGCCGGATCGCGGGGGCGCTCGACGACGTCCTCGCGGTGCCCGGCGTCCGCGAGGTGATCGTCGTCGACGGCGGCAGCACGGATCGCACGGTCGCGATCGCGCGGCAGCACCCCGTCGAGGTGCTCGAGGCGCCGCGCGGGCGCGCTCGCCAGATGAACGCGGGCGCGGCCATCGCCCGCGGCACCACGCTGCTGTTCCTCCACGCCGACACCACGCTCCCACGCGATGCCGTGGATCACGTCGCGCAGGTGCTCGCCGATCCGGGCGTCGTCGCCGGCGCGTTCCGGACGTGGACGGTCGCCGACGCGCCGGCGCCGTGGTTCGCGCCGGCGCTCCACGCAGCGGACGTCCGGTCGCGCTACACGCGATTGCCGTACGGCGATCAGGCGGTGTTCGTGCGCGCCGACGCGTTCCGAGGCGTGGGCGGCTTTCCGGATCAGCCGCTCATGGAGGATCTCGAGCTCGCGTGGCGGCTGCGCGCGATCGGGCGGATCCGGACGGCGCGCGCGACGGTGCGCGTGTCCGGCCGCCGGTTCGTCGCCCATCCGATCGCCTCGACGCTCGCGGTCAACGTGTTCCCGCTGCTGTATCGGCTCGGCGTCCCGGCGACGCGGCTCGCGCAGCTCTATCGGGCGGTGCGGTGATGGCGACGATCGCCGACCTCCCGATGTGGGTGCGCGCGAC
>JAPLLF010001097.1 GCA_026387715.1 Pseudomonadota bacterium | reverse complement strand
ACGCGCTCGTCGCCGCGTCGGGTCTCCCGATCGACGCGATCGCGGGCCACAGCTTCGGCGGCAAGGTCGTGATGGCGACCCGCGCGCTCGTCGCGCCCGCGCAGACCTGGATCCTCGACGCGTCGCCGAGCCCGCGCGCCGGCGCGATCGACGACGTCGACAACTCCGTCACCGGCGTGCTCGTGCTCATGGAGCGACTCCCCGCGACGTTCGCGCGGCGCGAGGACTTCGTCGCCGCGGTCGTCGCCGGCGGCTTCGACGCCGGGCTCGCCGCCTGGCTCGCGATGAACGTCGTCGCGGGCGACGACGGCCGCTACCGCCAGCGCCTCGATCTGGTCGCGATCCGGGCCATGCTCGCCGACTACTGGGCGCGCGATCTGTGGAGCGCGATCGAGGCCGGCCCGGGCGACGTCGAGTTCGTGATCGCCGATCACTCACCGGCGGTGTCGCCCGCCGATCGCGCGCGGCTCGCCACCGCCGGCCCGCACGTCCACGTCCACCTGCTCGACGCCGATCACTGGCTGCACATCCAGGCGCCGGCCGCGGTCGTCGAGCTGTTCGCCGCGCGCCTGCCGTGAGGCGACCCGCGCGTGTCCGCTACGGCGAAAGGAGTCGCGGCCTGGCCGTGAGTGGGACAGGTACAGCCGGCACCTTGGGACCACAGCTGAGCGGCGACAGGCCGTAACACAGAGGTCCACGAAGGTAGATCTTGACGCCTTCGCGCTGGAGCGCCGACCTCGTCTCGTCCCACGTAGCTCGGGTCGCTTGGTCCTCGATCACGACCATCGCGCGAGTGGTCTCGTCCCACTCGGACCTTGGTTCGTCGTCGATGACGACGACCGCACCGTCAGCCGTTCGCTTGCAGCGGGCAACGGCATCCGCACGAGAACCAGGCTGTCCATCGACGAAGATACGATGCTGGGTGATGCGGAGCGTGCAGTGGTGGTTTCGCGCGGTTGGCGACCTCGCTCCGGGATGCTCGACGTGGCTTTCGCAACCCAGCGCGAGGAAACAGGCGGCGACCTCGCTGACGCGCATGGGATGAACTTGCCATGCTCGTGCTTCGGCCGCGGTCTCGGTGTCCTTCCGAAAGGGAGGAGCAGGCGGATCCGTGGCAGGCTCAACCGTGTGCGGCGCGCGCTGATCGTGGTCCTGGCGCTGGCGGGCACGGGCACGGCCGCGGCTGACGATCTGGCGTGGACCGCGCCACCGGCGTGCCCGACGCTGGCCGACGTGCGCGCGCGCATCGAGCACCGGCTCGGCGCGCCGATGGGTGGCGTGGTGCACGACGTGATCGTCGACGTGGTGCGCGCGAAGGGCGGCGCGTTCGTGGCGACGATCGACCTGCGCGGCGTCACGCTCGCCAACGACATCCGCACGCTCACCGCCGCGCGGTGCGACGAGCTCGCCGACGCCGTCGCGGTGATCGTGGCGCGCGTCGCGAGCGAGGCGCGGGCCCGGCCTGCCGAGCCGGTCGTCGTCGATCCACCGGTGGCCCCCACGCCCGTCCGCTCGTCCCCCACGCCGATCCGGGTGGTCGACGCGCCCGCGCCGCCCATGCCCCGGTGGGGCGGCGGCATGCACCTGCTCGGCGTGTCCGGCATCGGGGGCGTCCCCGACGTCGGGCTCGGCGGCGAGCTCGCCGCCTACGTGCGGCGCGACGCGCTCTACGGCGAGCTGTCCGCGGCGCACTGGACCGCGGGGTCGGCGTACATCCACGAGGGCGCGCCGGCGCGGGTCGACATCGGCCTCGACGTCGTCGCGCTCCGGCTCGGCTGGGGCGCCGCGCAGCTGCCGATCCGCGCGTGGGTGACCGGCGAGACCGGCACGATGGGCGGGGAGGGCGTCGATCTCGCCAACCCGCAGGTCGGCTCGAGCCGGTGGACGGCCGCGGGGGCTGGGTTCGGGGTCGCGTGGCCGATGACGCGGTGGGCGCGCGTGATCGGCAGCGTCGAATTCGTCGTGCCATTTCAACGGGTTCACTTCGTGCTCGAGGGTGGCATCGAGGTCTATCGCAGCTGGCCGATGTCGAGCCGGGCGGCCCTCGGGCTCGAGGTCGGCTGGCGCTGACGATTTCCGTGACGGATCGGCCCTGGCCACGCCACCAACCCCCCGCATGCTCGAATCGACCGAACCTGTCGATCGGGTCGCCGGGATCGACGGGATCGACGCGATGATCGCGCCGGTCCGGACGACGATGAAGACGGCGATGCCGACGTTCGATCAGGTCTACGAGGCGCACGTTGCGTTCGTCTGGCGCGTGCTGCGCGCGATGGGCCTGGCGGACGCGCAGCTCGAGGACGCGGTGCAGGACGTGTTCGTGGTCGTGCACCGCCGGCTCGGCGAGTTCGAGGGCCGCGCGGCGATCACCACGTGGCTGTTCGCGATCGCTCGGCGGGTCGCGTCGGGCTACCGCCGCAAGACGACCACCGAGCGCGCGCGCCACGAGGCGCTGTCCGACGAGCTCGTCGGCGGCGCCGACACGTTCGCGGCGATGTCGCGGGCGCAGGCCGCCGCGACCGTCCAGCGGATCCTCGACGGCATGGACGAGGCCAGGCGGCTCGTGTTCGTGCTCGTCGAGCTCGAGCAGCAGTCGGTTCCGGAGGTCGCGACGATGCTGGAGATCAACCTCAACACCGCCTACTCGCGGCTGCGCCTCGCGCGCGCCGAGTTCGAGGCGGCGGCGACCAAGGCGATGAAGACGACCAAGGTGACCCCATGACCGACCACATCGACCCCGAGCTCGGGACCTCTGCACGTTCGCTGCTCGACGCCGCGCGCCCGGCGCTCGGCCCCGATGCCGAGGCCGCGCGCCGGATGCGCACTCGCATCGCCGCGAGCGTCGGCGGGGGTGTGGGGCTCGCGACCGGCGCGGCGGCGGTCAAGAGCGGACTCGCCGCCAAGCTCGCGATCGTCGGCGTCGTCGCCGTGATCGGCGGCGGGGCCGCGCTGTTCGCGCTCACCCGCGCCAGCGATCCCGTCGACGCGCCGTCGGTGAAGTTTGCTGTGCATGCGCCTCGATCCCCGATCAGCGATCCTCCCAGACCCACGAGCGTGGGCGACGACCACGTCGAGACCTTGCCACCGTCGCCCGAGCAGGAGATGCCCGCCGTCGACGCTCGCAAGAAGCCGGTGTCACCGACGACGACCCCGGCGACCCCGGCGACCCAGCCGTCGCTCGCCCGCGAGGTCGAGATCGTCGATCGCGCGATGGCGGCGCTGCGCGGCAAGGACTTCCGCGGCGCGCTCTCCGCGATCACCACCTACACCACCGAGACCGCGGGGATCGGTCAGCTCGCCCAGGACGCCGCGGCGATCGAGGTCGAGGCCGCGTGTGGACTCCACGCCGCCGACGGCCCCGCGCGCCTGGCCGCGTTCGATCGCCGCTACCCGAGCTCGGCGCAGCACGCGCGACTCGAGGAGGCATGCAAGTGAACCGCCGTGGGCTCCTCGCGCTCGCGCTCCTGGGGGGCCCGCTCGCGGCGTGCAAGGACACGCAGATCGTCGTCGGTGGCCTGCACGAGGTCACGAGCCTGCGCGCGATCCCCAATCGCGCGCTCGACATCCTGTTCGTGGTCGACGACTCGCCATCGATGCAGGACGAGCAGGCGTCGCTCGCCACCAACTTCCCGCACATGATGGACGTGCTCGGCGAGCTCGACGGCGGGCTGCCCGACGTCCACATCGGCGTGATCACCTCCGACCTCGGAACGAGCGGCGGGCCCGCGATCGGCAGCGGCCCGGGCAGCTGCGCCGGGTTCGGCGACGCGGGGGCACTGCAGGGTGGGTTCCTGTCGGACGTCGTGGTCGACGGCGTGCGCGTGCGCAGCTACTCCGGCGAGCTGCGCGACGCGTTCACGCAGCTCGCGCTCGTCGGCGAGACCGGCTGCGGGTTCGAGCAGCACCTCGGCGCGCTGCGCGCGGCGCTGACCAACCCGGCGAACGCGGGGTTCCTGCGACCCGAGGCGAACCTCGCCGTCGTGATCCTCGCCGACGAGGACGACTGCACCGCGAACGCCGACCTGTTCGCGCCCGCCGGCCCCGAGCTCGGCCCGATCGACTCGTTCCGCTGCTTCGCCAGGGGCGTCGTGTGCGACGGCGACGATCCGACCACGCCGGGCGCCAAGACCGGCTGCGTGCCGCGCAGCTCGCGCTACATGGACGACGTGCAGCCGTTCGTCACCGCGCTGCTGGCGACCAAGGCCGACGCGCGCATGATCATGACCGCCGCGATCGTCGGCCCGCCGACGCCCGTCGAGGTCACGCTCGCGTCGGTCGGGGGCGGCTCAGCGCGCCGCTGGCGACGATCGGCGCGACCGCCAAGCGGCTGGTCGGCGATCCGTGCATCGACACCGCCGGCCTCGCCGACGCCGAGGCCGACCTCCCGGGGATCCAGCCCGCGTGCGAGGTCCTCGACATCCGCGACGCGTCGCCCACCGCGCCGAGCGAGCTCGCGGCCTGCACCCCCGGTGAGACCGATTGCTACGAGCTCGTCGCCGACGCGGTCGCGTGCCCGCGGAGCATCGATCACCTGCGGCTGCACGTGCGGCGCGCACAGGCGGCACCCGCCGACACCTGGACGCACGTGCGTTGCCAGGTCGCTGCCGACGGAACCTAGTCTTCGTTCGCGCCCGACGCGGGCGGCGGGGTCTCGCCGCGCGGCGCGGGCAGCGAGCGCGGGGGCAGCAGCTCGTCCTCGAGCTCGACGGAGCAGGCCATGAAGATCGCGGCGTCGAGCTTCTTGAACGAGCGCTTCTTGTACCAGTTCAGCGCGTTCTCGTTGTTCTCGGCGACCTCGAGCACGAGCGTGTTGAGGCCGTGCACGCGCGCGATGTGGTGGAGCTGCTCGAGCAGGAACGAGCCGACCCCGCGCCCGTGCATCTCGGGGTGCACCGCGAGCTCGTCGATGAACAGCGGGCGCATGTCGCGCTTCTCGAAGTAGCGCGGGTTGATCCAGTTGTCGGTGCCGAGCACCTCGTAGCTGCACTCGGCGTAGGCGACGACCTCGCTGCCGATCTCGAACACGAGCTGATCGATGCCCTGCTCGGCGAAGATCTCCTCGAACCGCTGCTTGCTGCGCGGGCGCTGGAACTCGACGGTCTCCGCGTTCACCTCGCGGAAGCTGACCTTCAAGAAGTCCCACACGCGGTTGATGTCGCGGCGGTTCATGTGGCGCACGGTGAGGAACGGGCCCGTGGGCTTGAGCTCGGCCTTGCCGCCCTTGCCGGGCTTGCCGTTCTTGCCAGCCTTGGTCGGCTCCGGCTTGGCCACGCTGGACGCCTTGGCAGGCTTGGCGACCTTCACGACCTTGGGGGCCTTGCCAGGTGGCTTGCCCGCGGGCTTGCCCGAGGGCTTGATCGAGGGCTTGCCCGAGCCCTTCGTCGCCGGTGCGGGAACCGCGGCTTCGACGCTCGTCTTGTTGGGAGTGCGCTTACGCGCCATGCCGGGGAGCAGACCGCACCCGGTGGGGCGGCGGCAAGTCCGTTGGACTACGAACCGACGCGCGCGACGAGAGCGCGGGCCCGCTCGACGAACGCCGTCCGCTGGTGGCGGTCGAACTCGGACCAGGTCGCGAACGTCGATGGATCGGCCCGATCGACGAACAGCTTGCCGTCGAGGTGGTCGACCTCGTGCTGGTAGGTCCCGGCGCTGAGGCCATGGACGACCCGGTCGATCGCCTCGCCGTGGCGGTCCAGCGCCTGCACCCGGAGGTGGATGTAGCGCTTGACCATGCCGCGCAGGTTGGGCACCGACAGGCAGCCCTCGTTGTTCTCGAACTGCTCGTCGTCGATGGGGGTGAGCACCGGGTTGACCAGCACGGTCAGCGGGATGTTCGGCTTGTACGGGTAGCGCGGGTTGTCGCGGACCTCGATCGCGCAGATCCGGATCGGCGCGTACACCTGGTTGGCCGCCAGCCCGGCGCCGTCGGCGTCGTGCATCGTCTCGATCAGATCGTCGATGAACTGCTGCGTCGCGGGCGTCGCCAGCTCGTCCGGCGTCACCGCGCGCGCGACCTGACGCAGGACGGGATGACCGATCTGGGCGATCTTGCGAATGGCCATGCGCCGACCATAGCACCAGGGGGTCAGGGCGATTCTTCGGAGGAGATCGTGACGAAGCTCGGATCGGCGAGGTTCTGGTGCTCGGCGGCGATCCACGCGTCCGAGGGTGGGTCGGCGTAGACACGGACCTCGTCGAGCAGGCCGCGAAACGGGGCGGTCCCGCCGGGGACGCCGAGCCCGAACGCGATCGCGTTGTCGAGGTTGCCGATCGCCGTGATGTCGGCGCTCGTCACCATCGCGCCGTCGGCGTAGGTGCGCAGCCGGTTCGCGGACCGGTCGACCACCGCGACGAGGTGCACCCATCGCCCCGCGAGGGTGGCCTCGGCTCCGAACGACGCGTCGACGTAGGTCGTGCCGTCGTGGACCTTCGCGCCCCAGTCGTTGTGGCCGAGCAGCATCGTGTAGCCGTGCTCGCCGCTGGAGGTCCCTCCGTTCCAGATCGGCGCGTCGTACTCGCCGACGCTCGACGTGACCTTCACCCAGATCGCGTACGCGAACGACGCCGTCGCGAAGTCCAGGCTCGCGCTCGCCGTGTCGGCGATCCGCAGCGAGTCGTCGACGCCATCGTAGGCGCGCACCTCGTGGGACAGGCCGTCCGCGAGGTCGATCGCCGGCGACGCTCCCGGAGCGGGCTCGGTCAGATCGAGCGCCGCGGTCGTGCTGTCGCGGGCCTGGCCGTTCGCGAGGTGCCACACGCCCGCGAACCGCGCGGGCCACACCGCGGTCGGGGTACGCGGCGTGGCCGGGCCACCGTAGTAGAGGTACGCGCGCGTGGTCGGCGCGAGCATCGGGATCCGCGTCCACAGCTCGAGCGCGCCGGTCGCGCCGTCGAAGCTGACCAGCTCGGACGCGAGGATCGTCTGGCCATCGCCGTCGGTGATCACGAGGTCGCCGCCGTCGCCGCGCGTGGCCGCGGCGAGCTCCGGATCGCCGGCCTCGACGATCGCGAGCGGGAAGTCCGTCAACGCCACGCCCGCGACCCGGATCGCCTTGCGGTGCGCGAACCCGGGGAGCCATGGGCTCGGGTTCGCGTCGAGCGGGACGTCGCTGGTCGGGCCGCCGTCGCCGGGATCGGTCGGCACACCCTGGCCGGTGAACGAGCACGCCGCGCACCCGACCAGGAGCCACCCGAGGTGACCGACGTGACCGACGTGACCCTCTCCCTGCACGCCGTTCAGTCTATCCCCTGCCTGCTCGACACCACAATGAAGCCAGCGGCGGTCAGGGCGCGAGGCTTCCCTCCCAACGTGACCCTGGCTAGTGTCCGCGCCATGCGGACCATCCTCCTCACCCTCGCCCTCGGTTTCGTTGCTGCCTGCGGCGACGACGGCTCCACGAACTCCAAGGTTGACGCGCCCATGGGGGGTGCCGACGCCCCGAGCAACGTCGACGCTCCGCCGGCGGCAACCGGCGGCCTCGGCCAGAAGTGCGGTGGCACCGAGCCCGCGTGCCCGGCCAGCGCGCCGGAGTGTGTCGGGATTGCCGGCGCGACCGGCCGTGGTCAGTTCTGCACGCCGAAGTGCCTGGCCGGTGGCACCGGGACCACCAACGCCTCGGGGCAGTTCACCGCGACGACGCCGAGCCCGGACCCGGCCAAGTGCACCGCCGCGTTCTCGGGCTCGGTGGGGATGCCGGTCTGCGGCCTCATCCTCGCGTACACGCCGATGGACAACCCGCTGAAGGCGAACACCGCGTACACGGGCATCGACCTCGGCTGCGTGATCGTGTGCGGCACCGGGATGACGTGCCCCACGGGAACTCTCGCGACGACGCTCGGTTCGAACTGCGCCTGCTTGCCGGCGATGTGACCTACCTCGTTCGGCCTAGGTCGATGACGGTCGTCGTTCGCTGAGGCGGGCGGCGAGCTGACGCTGCAGGCGATACGGCCACAGCGGGCCGCGGTAGATGAAGCCGGTGTAGCCCTGGATCAGGGTGGCGCCGGCGGCGAGCCGCTCGAGCGCGTCGTCGACGGTCTCGATGCCGCCGACCGCGACGAGCGTGACCTTGTCGCCGACCCGCGCGTGGAGCCGACGCAGCACCTCGAGGGCGCGCGCCTTGACCGGGGCGCCCGACAGGCCACCGTTGCCGAGCGCGGTCACCTCGGCGGCGGGCGTCGCGAGGTTGGCGCGCGAGATCGTCGTGTTGGTGGCGATGATGCCGTCGAGGCCGAGCTCGAGCGCGAGATCGGCGACGGCGTCGATGTCGGCGTCCGCGAGATCGGGCGCGATCTTGACGAGCAGCGGCACGCGCCGGAGCGGCGAGACGCCATCGCAAGCGGCGCGCACGGCGGCGAGCAGCGGGCGCAGCTTGTCGACGGCCTGGAGATCGCGCAGGCCGGGGGTGTTCGGCGAGCTGACGTTGACGACGAGGTAGTCGGCGAGCGGCGCGAGCAGCTCGGCGCTCGTGGTGAAGTCGGCGATCGCGTCGGCCTCCGCGACGCGCTTGGTCTTGCCGATGTTGACGCCGACGATGTCGGTGGAGCGGCGGCGGGCGGCCAGCCGGCGGGCGGCGGCGAGCGCGCCGTCGTTGTTGAAGCCCATGCGATTGACGAGCGCGCGATCGCGCACGAGGCGGAACAGCCGCGGCTTGGGGTTGCCGGGTTGCGCCTCGGCGGTGACGGTGCCGATCTCGACGAACGCGAACCCGAGCGCGAACATCGCGTCGACGCCCTTGGCGTCCTAGACGAAGCCGGCGGCGAGGCCGAGCGGGCCGGGGAATTCGCGGCCGAACGCGGTGACGCGCTGCGCCGGATCGCGCGGCGCGAGCACGCGACGCATCAGCGCCGCCACCCCGGGGATCGCGACCGCGAAGCGCAGGAGCGCGAACGACACGCGATGGGTGCCCTCGGCGGGCAGCCGCGACAGGACGAGCCAGTAGAACAGGCGATACATCAGGTTCGATTCGCGCGAAGGCGCTTGAGCGTGTTCATGAGGTCCTCGCGCGTCACCAGGTCGAGCAGGTCGAGCACACCCTCCTCGACGCGGAACAGCAGCCGATGGTGGATCCCGATCCGCGCCATCAACACCTGGCGCGCCATGTCCTTGGCCTGCTTGACGCGCGACCAGGCGAAGCCATCGCCGGAGGCGAGCACGCCGATCGTGCGCATCGCCTCGGCCGCGACCTGCTGGGGCACCGAGTCCAGCGCGTCGCGCACGCGGCGCTCGAACTGAGGGATCACGATCCCGCGCACGGCCTCGTCGAGCTCGGTGCCGTCGTCATCGTCGACGACGTTGGCGTTCGCGGGCGTGGGCGCCGCGCGGTCGTCCGCGACGTCGCGAGACGCGAGCGCGAGCTGCCGGCGTAGATCGCCGCGCTCGGTGTTGCCCTCACGCACGAGGCCCTCGAGCGACTCGATCTTGGACTTGAGCGTCCGCACGCGCTCCGGATCGATCGGCACGATCGCGACGGGCGCGGCGCGCGCCGCCTCGAGCTCGCGCTTGCGCTCCGTCAGCTCGCGCTCGAGCTGCTCGATCTTGCCCGTCGTCGCGCGCAGCGATCCGCGCAGCGCCTCGCGATCCCCGTCGTCGTCGGCCCCGTCGCCGTCGGCGCTGGCCGGCGCGCGATCCTCGAGCATCGCGAGCACGTCCCACGCGGGATCGTCCGGCGGCAGCGCGAGCTGGTCGCGCGCGTCCTCGATCGCGTGGACGAGCAGGTCCGCATCGAGCAAGCGCCCCTCGCGCAGGCACCCGCGCGCGACGAGGATCCCGAGCGCGGGCGACGCGCGCAGCACCGCGTACGCGAGGTCGATGTCGTACGGTCCCGCGGTGCGCAGCGCTACCAGCGCGGCCGCCTCGACCGCCGCCAGATCGGCGCGCCCCTGGCGCAGGTCGAGCTCGAGGCGCTGTGCGCCGCCGAGGCCATCGTCGGCGTCGGTCTTGTCGACCTCCACGCGGGCGCGGTCGAGCTCGCCGTACGCGAGCAGCTCGGCGATCAGCTCGTCGCGGTAGCCGTCGTCGTCGTCGTCCACGCGGTCCAGGATCACGTCGAGCGTCGCCGTCGCGCGATCCCAGTACATGTCCTGCGCGAACACCCGGAACGCCTTGACGAGCGCGGGCTTCGGCAGCTTCGCGAGATCGACGCGCACGAGATCGGGGAGCTCGAGCTTGCCGATGTCCTCGGCCGTCATCCGATCCGCACCTGCGGTGATGAACTGCTCCCACGACAGGCCCGGCACCGGCGACGCCGCGACGCCCTCGTCCTTGCCGGCGCAGCACTTCTTGTACTTCTGCCCGCTGCCACACGCGCACGGCTCGTTGCGCGCGGGGCGGGGCGCGGCGCGCAGCGTGAACCCGGCGGAGCGCGGCGTGTCGTCGGTCTCGGGGAACGTCGCGACGATCGCGCCGACCGGCCGCGCGAGCGCCGCGTCGAGATCGGCGAGCACGACGCGCGTCTTCGTCGTGAGCATCTTGGCGACGTGGCGGGTCGCGCGCGTGAGGTCGGGATCGGCGATCCCGGCCGCCAGCTCCGCCAGCAGCACGTACCCGGGGCCGTCGAGCTTCGCGCGCGCCAGCCGCCGCGCCTCGCGGATCACGTGGGCGCGCGGCGCGCCGGCCCGCCACGCCAGGTACAGCAGCAGCATGTCGCGCGCGGCCGCCTCCGGAGAGATCGGGCCGCGGCCGACGCCGTCGACGAGCTCCGCCCGATCGCCGGTCGCGATCGCGACGAGATCCTCGACGAGCGTGAGGTCGTCGAGCCGGACGAGCAGCGGCCGCAGCTCGGCGATCGTCAGCGGCTGCCCGCCGAGCACGCGGGCGAGCGCGATCGCGACCGCGCGCTCGAGATCGCAGCCGTCGAGCGCCGCGTGGATCGCGGCGAGCGAGCACGCCGCCGGGTCGCGTGCGAGCGGCACGATGAAGCCGCGCGTGATCGGCCGCTGGTCCATCTCGCCCATGCATACCGCATCACCGCGATCGCGTAGGATGGGGCGTGACCGACTTCGTGTTCGCCACCTGCTTGCCCGGTCTCGAGCCGGCGGTGAAGCTCGAGGTCGCACGCACGCGGCCCGAGCTGCGGCTCGCCAGGGCCCGGCCCGGCCTCGTCCTCTTCCGGTCCGAGACGCCCATCACCCCAGACGACCCCCCCAGCTCGGTGTTCGCGCGCGGGTGGGGGCGATCGATCGGGTCGGCGCGGGATCCGGCAGCGGCCGCCGCGCTGCTCGCGGCGTTCGGCGTCGACCGCGTGCACGTCGTC
>JAPLLF010000732.1 GCA_026387715.1 Pseudomonadota bacterium | reverse complement strand
GCTGCCGCTTCCGGTGCCGGTACCGCTTCCGGTGCCGGTACCGCTTCCGCTTCCGGTGCCGATGCCGCTTCCGCTTCCGCTTCCGGTACCGCTTCCGCTTCCGCTTCCGGTGCCGGTACCGCTTCCGCTTCCGGTGCCGGTACCGCTTCCGCTTCCGGTGCCGGTACCGCTTCCGGTTCCGCTTCCGGTTCCGCTTCCGCTTCCGCTTCCCGGTGCCGCTGCCGCTGCCGCTGCCGCTGCCGCTGCCGCTTCCGTGCGTTGGTCGACGTTATCGTGTGAGTTTCCAGAGCATCTGACGGACACGATCGAGAGGGGCATCGATCGACGCCCACTCGTCCGGCGTGATGTAGCCGCGAGCGCGTGCGATCCGCAATCCGGTCGCGAGCTCGCTGGCGCTGCCTGCTGCGCGACGAAAGAAGTCCGGACGATCGAGGCCAACGCGCATCCGACCCTCGCTGAGATTCAGCGCGATGCTCTCGGCCGCACGGCCGATCTCGTCCGCGAGAGACCTCCGCTTCGAGCGAATCCTCTGTTCGATCAGGCTGACCTTCTCGAGTACGAGAAGTGAAATCTCAAGGGCCTCGAATGCCATGGATGGGCCATCGCCAACATCACCCGGAAGCGGTACCGGCACCGGCACCGGCACCGGCACCGGCACCGGCACCGGCACCGGCACCGGCACCGGAAGCGGAAGCGGCACCGGCACCGGCACCGGCACCGGCACCGGCACCGGAAGCGGAAGCGGCACCGGAAGCGGTACCGGCACCGGCACCGGCACCGGAAGCGGAAGCGGAAGCGGTACCGGCACCGGAAGCGGTATCGGCACCGGAAGCGGTACCGGAAGCGGTACCGGAAGCGGCAGCGGCACCGGCACCGGCACCGGCATTGGTATTGGCACCGGAAGCGGCACCGGCACCGGAGGCTGCACCGACCACCAGCCCTAACTGATCAGGTAGCTGGGACCCGCCGGATGGGGTACGCATCTTGTACGACATGTTCAAGCCTTGGCGCCTCGGGTCGCTCCTCGGGTTCCCCCTCGAGATCAACCCGTCGTTTCTGTTCCTGCTGGGGCTCGTGCTCGTCGCGTTCGGCGGCCTGATCGGCGTCGCCGTCGTCCTGGTCGCGTTCGCGTCCGTCGTGCTCCACGAGCTCGGGCACGCGGTCGTCGCGCGCCGGCTCGGCGTGCGCGTCGTGGGCATCGAGCTCGGCTTCTTCGGCGGCGCCGCGAAGATGATCAACATGCCGACCAACGCGCGCGCGGAGATCTCGATCGCCGCGGCGGGGCCGCTCGTGTCGATCGTGCTCGGCCTCGTCGGTCTCGCCCTCGGCAAGCTCGGCCTGCCGTTCGTCGGCCTGATCGGCTGGATCAACCTCATCATCGCCGCGTTCAACCTCATCCCGGCGCTGCCGATGGACGGCGGGCGCATCCTGCGCGCCGCGCTGTCGACCCGCTACAGCCACGTGCGCGCGACCGACCTGGCGGTGACCGTGGCGCGCGTCGTCGCCATCGGGTTCGCGATCCTCGGCCTCCTGGGCAGCTACCAGCTGCTGTTCCTCGCGCCGTTCCTGTGGCTGCAGGGCACCCGCGAGAAGCAGATCGCTCGCATGCAGTGGCAGCACGACAGCGGCGTGGAGGTGCTCGACCGCAACGCCTGGGACGACCGCCGCGCGCCGCGCGGCACCGGCCTGCGCGGGTTCCGGATCGTGCAGCGCAACGGCCGCATGGTCATCGAGACGGACTGATGGAGCGGCGCGCTCAGTGGAGCGCGAAGTCGTCGAACTCGCCGTCGAAGCAGTTGTCCTGCACCTGCAGCTCGACGTCGACGCGCACCGTGGTGCCCGCGTACGCGCGGAGGTCCGCCTCGAACCGCGTCATCGGCAGGTCCGCGGGGCTGTCGACGTCGCTCTTGTAGAGCGTCGCGAGGATCTCGTCGGAATCGACGTCGCGGAGGTGGACCGCGAGGTACTGCGCGGTGGCGTCGAACGGCGCGTAGTCGTGATAGCCCATCGCCCACGTCAGGGTGGTCACCGTCGGCGCGAGCGCGACGTCCTGCGAGAGCCGGTGCTGCTCGGGGCCGGTCTGGACGTTGAACGCGTACGCGCTGCCCTCCGCCGCGGTCACGACGAGCGGCGCGCCCAGGCAGGCCGCGGGCGCCGAGACCTCGTCGGCGTAATCGAACACCGCGTCGCCCGGGTCGATGGCGACGCCCGACGTGCCGATCCCCCAGGCGCCGTAGGTCGCGAGGTCGGAGTCCTCGCGGAGCACCCACCCCGCGTAGCCGCGCTCGAAGCTCCCGTTCACGAGGCCGATGACGCACGCCGCGGTGCAGCCGTCGGTGTCGTCGGCGTTGGCGTCGTCGCACCCCTCGACGTCGGCCTGCACGATCCCATCTCCGCAGCGCGCGACCACGCACGCGGTGGTGCACGCGTCGGTGTCGACGGCGTTGCCGTCGTCGCACGCCTCGCCGTCGTCGACGTGGCCGTCGCCGCAGCGCGGCGTCGGCGCGCAGTCATCGCACCGGAGGTGCGTGGCGGTGACCGGCGGCTCGCTGCACCCCAGGACCGCGAGCGAACACAGGGCCGCGGGCAAGATCAGGCGCATGCCTCGAACATCGACCGCCCGCGCGAGACGACGAGTCCTCCCGGTCGCCGATCAACGCCGTCGGTAGATCGGTCGCGGATCGTCGACGGCGGCCTGGTACGTCCCCGCGAGCTCGTCGAACGCCTCGAGCGCGCTCTCGAGCGGCTTGCCGGGCTTGAGCTCGAACGCGTTGAACCCGCAGCGCTCCAGGTAGCGCAGCTGGTCGCGGAGCACCCAGCCGACCGCGCGCAGCTCGCCGCGGAACGCGTGGCGCTCGCGCAGCATGCGCCCGACGGTGTAGCCCCGGCCGTCGGTGAACTTGGGGAACTCGATCGCCACCAGCGCCACGCGCGCGAGCTCGGGGATGTCGGTCGGCAGCTTGTCGCTCGGGACCCGCACGCCGACGGTCGGGTAGCGGGCGAGCAAGGTCTCGCGAGCGCGGGCGTAGTGCGCGAGCGTCACGATCGGCTTGCCCGCCTCCGGCAACTCGGCGCCGTCGGGCACGTGCACGAAGTCGTCGTCGACGATCGCGCGGTCGCGGATGATCTGCATCGCTAGTCGCCTCCCGCATCGAGGGGATCGGCGGAGCCGTACACCGCGACCTTGAACGGATCGAAGCCGACCCGGCGGACCGCGTCGAGGAACCGCTCGTCGGGTGACTCGCGGATCTCGAGGTAGCGGTCGAGCACCTTCTCGACCGCGTCGACGATCTCGTCCTGCGCGAGCGCGCGGCCGAGGATCTTGCCGATCGAGGCGTCGTTACCGGGGCTGCCGCCGAGCATCAGCTGGTAGAACTCCTCGCCGCGCTTGTCGATGCCGAGGATGCCGATGTTGCCGACGTGGTGGTGGCCGCACGCGTTGATGCAACCGCTGATCTTGATGCTGACGTCGCCGACGTCGTTGAGGTAGTCGACGCGATCGAACCGCGCCGCGATCTCGAGGCTGAGCGGGATGCTGCGCGCGTTGGCGAGGTCGCAGTAGTCGAGCCCCGGGCAGGTGATCACGTCGGTGATCTTGTTGGCGTTGGCCTCGCCCAGATCGAGCGCGCGCAGCTCGGCGTGGAGCCGGGGCAGCTCGGACGTGCGCACGTCGGGCAGCACCAGGTTCTGGGTGTGGGTCACCACGACGTGGCCGAACGAGTAACGATCGGCGATGTCGGCGATCGCGTCGAGCTGCGTGTCGGAGACGTCGCCCGGCGGGATCCCCGGCTGCTTCACCGAGATCACCACGGCGCTGTAGCCCGGGACCTTGTGGGCGTCGACGTTGTTCGACACCCAGTTCCCGAGCACGCGATCGCGACCGAGCTGGATCACCCCGACCTGGTCGTCGGCCGGGAGCACCTGGTACGGCGGCGGCGCGAAGAACGCGCTGACGCGCGCGACCTCGGCGTCGGGGAGCTCGAGCGCGGGCGTGCGCGACGCCTCCCAGTCCTCGTCGACGCGGCGCCGGAACTCGTCGATGCCGAGCGCCGAGACGAGGATCTTGATGCGCGCCTTGTACTTGTTGTCGCGTCGCCCGTGCAGGTTGTACACGCGCAGGATGCTCTCGATGTACGAGAGCAGGTGCGGCTTGGGGAGGAACTCCCGGATCACCTCGCCGATCAGCGGCGTCCGCCCCATGCCGCCGCCGACGAGCACCTCGAAGCCTCGCTCGCCCTGCGCGTTCTCGACGATGCGGACGCCGATGTCGTGGAACCGCACGGCCGCGCGATCGTTGCCCGGCGCGCCGGTCATCGCGATCTTGAACTTGCGCGGCAGGTGCGCGAACTCCGGGTGGAACGTCGACCACTGCCGCAGGATCTCGCAGTACGGCCGCGGATCCTCCAGCTCGTCGCGCGCGATGCCGGCGAAGTGATCGGCGGTGATGTTGCGGACGCAGTTGCCGCTCGTCTGCACGGCGTGCATCTCGACGCTCGCGAGCTCGTCGAGGATCGCCGGGACGTCGGTCAGCTTCGGCCAGTTGTACTGGATGTTCTGGCGCGTCGTGAGGTGGCCGTAGCCGCGGTCGTACGTGCGCGCGATGTGCGCGAGCTTGCGGACCTGCGTCGACGACAGCAGGCCGTACGGGATCGCGACCCGCAGCATGTACGCGTGGAGCTGCATGTAGAGGCCGTTCTGCAGCCGCAGCGGCTTGAACTCCTCCTCGGTGATCTCGCCGGTCAGGCGGCGCGCGACCTGGCCGCGGAACTGCTGCGCGCGCTCCACGATGATGCGTCGGTCGTAGTCGTCGTACTGGTACATGATCGACCGTTCCTCTCGTGGCGCGCTAGCGCTCGCCGTCGGGGCGGCGCAGGCGGATGGTGGGACCGTTCGCGCGGATGCGTTGCCGCGCGGTCAGCGGATCGATCGCGCCGCCCTCCGCGTGGACCTCGATGCCATACGGGTCGCAGATCTCGCGTTGCTCCTGCGCGGCCGCGCGCGTCGCCGCCGCCTTGGCGGTCGGCTCGTCGACGAACAGCCCGGCCTCGGCGATCTGCCGCGCCCAGGTGCCATCGGCTCGGCGCCACGCGACGGCGCCGTCCTCGGTGAAGTTGCCGGTCACGATCCAGTGAGAAGGAGTCGGCACGCCTCTCTCATATAGCAGAGGTTCATCTCAGATAGAAGAAGAACGATCCGCTATAACGGAGAGTCTACCCTATCTAGTGACGGTGGTCGCGAACCTTCGGCCCCGGCGCCGGCTCCGGCTGGGGGGGCAGGCGCGTCGTGACGATGATCGCGCACCGTCGGACCTGGCTGCGGCTGCGGCTGCGGCTGCGGCGCACGGTGATCGCGCACCGTCGGCCCGACCGGCTGCGCCGGCTGCGGATCGTAGCGATGGTCGCGCACCGTCGGCCCGGGCTGCGGCTGCGGCTGCGGCTGCGGATCGTAGCGGTGATCGCGCACGGTCGGTCCGGCCGGCTGCGGCGCGCGGTAGCCACCGTTATTGTAGTTACGCGGCGTGTAGTTAGTCGGCCGGTAGTGCACGTACGAGCGCGGCTGCTGGATGCCACGCACCGAGTACGGCACGTCGCCGTAGACGACCCAGTTCCCGTTGTGGACCGACGAGCGGTACCAGGTGTTGTTGTAGTTCCGCCAGTAGTAGTTGTCCGAGTAGAAGATCGGCTCGTCGTAGTCGTACACGACCTGGACGCCCGGGCTGACCTCGACAAGCTCCGGCTGGACGTACGCCGTGTTGTAGCCGGCGTTGACGTTCACGCCCACGCTGTAGACCGGCGGCGGCGGAACGTAGACGCGGCCCGAGTAGCCGACGGTGCCCATACAACCGGTCGCGGCGACGAACATGAGTGCTGCAAGATGAAGTCTCATCGGTATCTCCCTCGGGAAGTATACTAGACTGATCCGATGCGCACGATCGGCTTCGTCGTGTCGCTCGTCACGGTCGTGGGCTGCGGCGCACAGCTCGGTGGCGGCAACGATGCCCCCGACGCGGCGCTCGACGTCGACGCGCGGGCGCTCGACGCGCCACCCGCGATCGATGCGCCGCCGCCGCCCGCGTGCGTCGAGGGCGACACGCGGCTCGACACGACGTCGGGCTGCTTCGCCGCGTTCCTGACGCCACGGACCCGCGTCGACGCGCGCGGCGCGTGCGGCGCGCTCGGCATGCACCTCGCGTTCGTGCGGTCCGCGGCCGACGAGGCCACGATCGCGTCGCTCGCCAGCGGGATGGACGTGGCGATCGGGCTCGGCGACGAGCTGGTCGAGGGCGCGTTCGCGTGGGACGACGGCACGCCGCTCGGCGCCTACACCGACTGGCACGTGGGCGAGCCGAACAACGGCGGCAACGTCTACGAGGAGGACTGCGTGGTCTACGCGGGCGCCCGGGTCGGCAGCCAGTGGGACGATCGCCCGTGCGCGCCGCCACCGGTTGGCAGCGGCGCGTACGCCTATATCTGCCAGCGCTGACGCTAGCGAACGGACGACGCCGAGGCGGTGGCGTCCATGTTGGCCCTGGCCTGCGCGATCGCGGCCTCGACCATCACCTCCTGCTCGGTCGGCGACGCCCACCGCGCCTGGATGTCGGGCGCCAGCGTGTCGACCGGATCGAAGTACAGGAAGAAGCCCGGCTTGACCGACGGCGCCGCGAACACCGAGATCCCGGTGGCGCGATCGTAGTGCTCGAAGCTGTGCGCGACGCGCTTGCCGCCGCCGCCCGGCGCGTCGACGACGAACGTCGGCGTGTGGAAGCCAGCGGTCGTGCCGCGCACCGCCTTCTCGATGTCGAGCGCGGTCTGCAGCGTCGTGCGCAGATCCTCGACGCCCTTCACGAGGTCGTGGACGTAGACGTAGTACGGGTGCACCTGGCAGTGACCGAGCCGCTTCACGAGCAGCTGCATCGTCGCGATCGAGTCGTTGACCCCGCGCTGCAGCACGCACTGGTTGCGCACGATGATGCCGCGCTCGAACACGATGTCGAGCGCGCGCTTGGTGATCGCGGTGATCTCGTTGGGGTGGTTGAAGTGCGTGTGGAGGACGACCTCCTTGTGCAGCTTGCGCCCCTTCTCGACGACCGCGGCCAGCGCATCGACCCACTCGGTGTCGGTGATGAGCTTCATCGGCATCACGGCCGGTCCCTTGGTCGCGAACCGGATCCGGCGGATGTTCGGCATCTCGAGGAGGCGGTTGCCGATCAGCGTGAGCTGGCGCGCCTTGAGCTGGTAGCTGTCGCCGCCCGACACGACGATGTCCTCGAGCTCGGGGCGCTCCGCGATGTAGCGGAACGCGCGCTCCCAGCGCTCCTCGGTCGCCTTGAGCGAGACCTTCTCGACCTCGTCGGTGTCGACGCCGACGGCGTAGCTGCGCGTGCAGAACCGGCAGTACACCGGGCAGGTGTCGAGGGCGAGGAACAGCGCCTTGTCGGGATAGCGGTGCGTGAGCCCCGGCACCGGCGCGTCGGCCTGCTCGTGGAGCGAGTCGAGCGTGAGCTTGGGGTGATCGGGGAGCAGCTTGCTCGCGACCGGCACGAACTGCCGGCGCAGCGGATCGTTGTAGGGATCGGCCCAGTCGATCAGCGACAGCAGGTACGGCGACACGCGGATCGACATCGGCGAGCGGTGGAAGCCCTCGGAGACGTCGTCGATGAACGCCTGCGGCACGAGGTCCTGCACGGCCGCCAGGAGCTTCGCCGGGTTCGTGATCGTGTTCTTCGCCTGCCACTGGTGATCGAGGAACTGCGCCTCGGTCACCTCGCGGTACGCGGGGATCCGCTGCCAGAACGCGCCGTCGAGCAGCTGGCGGTGGTGCAACGTCGACGGGTCGACGCTCGGCTTGATGTGCTTGATCGGATCATCGGGGCCGGCGGCGGCGGGGCCACGGCCGATCGTCTTGAGCTGGGTATCCATTGGGGGCGTCTCCTTGCAGAGCAGAGCAGAACAGCGTGCGCGGGGATCAGATCAACGAGCGATCGATCACGCGACGACGTCTGGTTGGTGCGGAACGGAGCCCAGGTACCACATGCGCTCTACATAGCACGATCAACCCCGCCTCACCGCCCATGCGCGGTGAGCCAGTCGAACACCAGCCGGCCGTACGTCGGGATGAAGTTGGGGATGTGTCCCGCGCCGGTGATCGACCACTGCTCGATCGCGACCCCAGCGGGGCAGCCACCGACGGTCGCCGTCGTGGTCTCCGCGCCCGGGAGCGTGGACTCGAGGTCGAGCGTCGGCCCGGGCGTGACGCCACCCGCGCAGCCATCCTTGCCGGTCCACAGCGCGACGCTCCCGGCCGCCGTCGCGAACGGCACGGACGTGTCGCCGGTGCCGTGCATGTGCAGCACGCTGACCGGCTGGGACGGCAGGCAGGTCGCGGGCGTCGACGACGCGACGCCCGCGAGCACGCCGATCGCCGCGAACGTCTCGGCGTGATCGCACGCCAGGCGATACGCCATGTAGCCGCCGTTGGAGTGACCGACGATCACGACGCGCGTGGGATCGACGGGGTAGTCGGCCATGACGTCGTCGACGAGCTGCTTGAGGTAGCCGACGTCGTCGACGTTGGTGTGGTTGAAGTCGCAGCACCCGGGGTCGGCGTTCCAGAACTGGTTGCCCATCGCGTCGGTGGTGCCGTCGGGCGCGAGCACGAGCGCGTCGTTCGACGCGAGCAGCCCGGCGGTCTGGAAGTACGCCTTCTGGACGAAGCCGTTGGCGCCGTAGCCGTGGAGCACGAGCAGCAGCGGATAGTCCTTGGACGCATCGAACGCGTCGGGGACGAGCAGCTCGGTCGGGCGATCGCCGCCGTACTCGATCGGCCGGGGCGGCGCCGGATCGGAGGAGCACCCGAGGATCCCGACGACGGGCAGGAGCGGCAGCACGATCGACATCACGACGGAGCGCATGCGCCGAGCATCGCACGGGCTATGATCCGGTGGTGCCCCCGGCGTCGACCAGACCGGTCGTGATCGTCGCGATCGCGTTCGTCGTGCTGGGGTTGATCGGCGCGGTGCAGGCGGGGCTCGCCGGCGCGGACTTCATGCTCGACCTCGAGGAGGCCCGCCCGGCGCTCGTGCAGGCCAAGCCGGTCACGACGGATCCGGGGACGCCGCGGCTCGCGCGCCGCGTGTTCCTGGTGATCGTCGACGGGCTGCGGTTCGACAAGTCGTACGAGCTGCCGTTCTTCGACGAGCTCCGACGGCGCGGGGTGGATCTCGAGGCGAGCTCGCACTACCCGACCTGGTCGCGCCCGAACTACGTGTCGATCCTCACGGGCGTGCCGCCGCTCGCGAGCGGGGTCCGCACGAACCACCACACCACCCCGGTCCTCATCGATTCGCTGATGGATCGGATCCACGCGAGCGGCATGCGGGTCGCGACCGCGACCGACTACGACGCGCTGCCCCGCGTGTTCCTGCGGCCGCGGGGCCAGCGCCCCGCCGATGCGTACGATGTCGCCGATCTCACCGAGCTCGACGACGAGCGGCCGAGCGGGATCGTCGCGCCGGACGCGGACCTCGAGTCGCCGTTCGACGACGGGCGCTACGTGCCGTGGCCGGGCGGCTTCACCGAGGCCGGGACCGCGCTCGCGGCGGGATCGGCGGATCTCGTCGTGTTCCTCGTCGGCGCCCCCGACGCGGCCGGCCACGCCAAGGGGGGTGCCAGCCCGGAGTATCGCGAGGCGGTGCGCGAGGTCGATCACGCCCTGAGCCGGGCGCTGGCCCGCATCGATCTGACGCTGGACGCGGTCGTGATCACGTCGGATCACGGCCACACCGATCGCGGCGGTCACGGCGGGATCGAGCCGGAGGTCGTGGCGGTGCCGCTGATCCTCGCCGGCGCGGGCGTGCGCCCCGGCGCGGGCTCGACCACGGCGCCGGGGGCGCAGCTGATCGACGTCGCCCCGACGGTCGCGGCGCTGCTCGGCATCGCGCCGCCCGGGCACGGCCTGGGGCGCACGCTCGTCGAGCTGCTCGCCCTCGACGACACGGCCCGCCAGAAGCGCCTCGACGCCGACGCGATGCGCCTCGCGGTCAACCGCGCGATCGTCGCGCGCGCGAGCCAGCTGTCCGACGCGCTGGTGAACGAGCACCGCACCGGCCGCATCGCGCTCGTGATCGGCGGCGCGATCCTGTCGATCGGCTTCGTGCTGTTCGCGATCCGGCGGAAGACGTTGCGCCTGCGCCTGCGCACGGGGCTCGTCGTCATCCCCGCGTTCTTCGTCGCCTACTTCGGCCTGATCGGCACGATCGGGCGGTTCTCGCCGTCGTTGCTCCCGGCCAACGCGCACATGGCCGGCCAGCTCGCGAAGTACGGGCTCGTCGCGATGGGCGTGCTCGTCGGCACGAGCATGTGGGCGCTGCGCAACCGGCCGACGCTCGCCGCGCGGCTCGCCGAGGCCAACGGCATCGCGTGGATCGGCCTGATGGCGACGATGATCCCCGCGGGCCTTTTGTGGGCGCTGTTCCCGCCGCCGTACGTCACGGTCCCCGGGCCCGTGTTCCTCGTCGTGATCCCGGCCGTCCAGGTCGCCGTCGCGGCCGCCGCCGCTGGCGTCGCCTTGATGCTCGCGCTCGAGGTGTTCGTGTTCGGTTCGCGCGCGCTCGGGCGTCCGGGCTAAGTTAGAGTCCGCGCATGTCCCGCGCGATCGTGCTCGCCCTCCTCGCCTCCTCGTCGATCGCGGCCTGCGCCGGCAACCCCGCGCTCGACCGGCGCGTCGCCGACCTCGAGACGCACCCAGCGCACGACCCGACGGTCGACGCCAGGTTCCAGCGCCTCGAGGCGCGCCTCGTGGATTCGGAGAAGGCGCAGCGCCGCCAGGCCGACGAGATCAAGGAGCTGCAGAAGATCATCCACGAGCTGGCCGATCAGGTCGCCGACGCGCTCGCCGACCGGCCGATCGTCAACGCGCCGGTGCCGGTGCCGACGCCACCGCCGCTGCCACTGCCGACGCGGATGGGCCCCGATCCGCTCAAGGTCTACGCGGTGACGCTGGACGACAGCCCGGTGATCGCCGGCTCCGCGCGGTCGGCGGTGACGATCGTCGCGGGGGTGCAGTTCCCCGAGCCGTTCACGCACCGGTCGTGGCCGGTGCTCCAGCAGCTGATCGCCGACTACGGTCCGGACCTGCGCATCGTCATCAAGCCGTACATCGTGCACCCGCAGGCGACCGACTCGACGATCGCGGCGTGCGCGGTCGCGATGCAGAAGAAGCTCGACGCGTTCGAGGACAAGCTGTGGACGCTGTCGATGGCGAGTGGAGCGAGGCGCTGGCCGGACGCCGCCGAGAGCCGCGTCCTCGCGAAGTCGGTCGGCGTGGATCTCAAGCTCTTCGATCGCGACCTCACGCGCACGTGCGCGCCCGGCAAGCTGCGCGACGGCAAGCTGCTCGCGCAGCTCGGGCAGAACGCGGTGCCCGAGTTCTGGATCAACGGCCATCCGCTGTCGGGCGCGCAGCCCATCGCGTCGTTCAAGGCGGTGATCGACGTGGAGAAGGCGAAGGCGGACGCCGATCGCGCCCACGGCGGCAGCCCGGCGACGTACTACGACCGGGCGGTCGTCAGGGTCGGGCTCACGAGCCCCTGAGCGCGGCTCGACGTTGCGCGGCGGCGCGGGCTACGGCAGCGTCGGCGCGGCGATGTACGCCGCCGGGATCTCGCCGGTGAGCGCCCCGAGCCACGTGACGATCGACGCGATCTCGTGCTCGCTGAGCGCCGCATCGATCTGGTACATGCCCATCGTCCGGACGCGTCGACGAGCGTCGCGCCCGAGCCATCGTGGAAGTACGGCGCGGTCATCGCGATGTTCCGGAGCGTCGGCACCTTGAACATCATCTTGTCCGCGTCGACCTTGGTGATCTCGTAGCGCCCGAGGTCGGCCTGGTTGGGCCACGGCTTGACGAAGCCGGCGCGCTGGAACATCGACCCACCGACGAGCTCGCCGGTGTGGCAGGAGATGCAGCCGACATCGGCGAACAGCTTGAAGCCGGCGACCTCGTCGGGCGTCAACGCGGTCGCGTCCCCGTCGAGGAACCGATCCCAGCGGGACGGCGTGACGAGCCCACGCTCGAACGCGCCGATCGCGCGGCCGACGTTGTCGTAGGTCACCGGCGTCGTCGCGTCGGGAAACGCCGCGTGAAACGCCGCGACGTAGCCGGGCACCGCGAGGAGGGTGGCGGTCACCGCGGCGCCATCGGCCATCGCCATCTCCGCTGGGTCGACGATCGGCACCTTCGACTGATCCTCGACGTCTGGCGAGCGACCGTCCCAGAAGCTCGTGAACGCCCCCGCCGCGTGAAAGACGGTCGGCGAGTTGCGACGACCGTGCTGCCCCTTGGCGCCGATCGACGTCGGCTGGTGATCGACCCCGTAGCGGTCGAGCTGATGGCAGCTGTTGCAGCTCAGGTCGAGATCGCGCGACAGCCGCTTGTCGAAGAACAGCATCCGCCCCAGCGCGACCCGCGCGACCTCCTCGGGGGATTGGCGTCCGTCGGGCGCGTGGACCGACTTGAAGCGGCGGAGCAGCCGCGGGTTGACCACCTCGGTGCGCGCCGGCGGTGGCGCGCTCGCGGGCATGATCTGGCCGATCGCGGCGGGATCGGGCTCGGCGGGTGGGCTGGCCGTACAGGCGAACGAGACCATCGACAGGGCGAGTAACTTGTTCATCGAACGACCTCGAGCGGCGTGGAGGGGTGACGGAGGCTGCGTGCCGGCGGCGCGGCTGCGAGGAGCTCGTCGCTCCACGTCATGGTCAGGGTCGTGCCACGTCCGGGCGTGCTGGCGATCTGCAGCCGCGCCCCCGACCGCTCGCAGGCCTGTCGGAACGCGCCGAACCCGACGCCGCGACCGGACACCTCGGTGACCTGTTCGCGGGTCGACAACCCGTCGTGGCAGAGCGCGTTCTCCAGGTCCTGCGGGGACTCGGCCGGTAACCCGAGCGTGCGCGCGCGCGCCGCGATCCGCTCCCAGTCGATGCCGCGGCCTCGATCCTCCAGCTGGATCGTGACCTTGCCGGGGGTCCGGAAGGCCCGAAACGTGATCGACGCGACCGCCGGCTTGCCGGCCGACGCGCGCTCGGCGCTCGTCTCGATCCCGTGATCGACGGCGTTGCGGATCGCGTGCACGAAGGTCGACCAGAAGCCGCGAAAGCGTCCCGGCGGGAGCCGCAGATCGGGGTCCCCCTCGACGTGCACCTCGATCGGATCCTTGCAGAGCTGGCTCGCGAGGATCCGCACCTGATCTGCGTAGCGCTCCAGCCGCGGGCGGATCCGGTCGTGTCGCCACGTCGCGACCTGGCGCTCGAGCTCGGTGTACGACTCGTGACGCGCGATCGCGAGCTCGAGGCGATCGAGATCGGCGTACGAGAGATCGAGCCGATCCGTCGTGAACTCGAGGAAGTGGGCGACCTTCGCGCGCAGGAACGCCCAGCGAGCCACGATCTCGTCGCACGGCGGGAGCGGCCCCTCACGTTCGGCGAAGCTGGTCTCGAGCTCGTGGCACAGGTCCGCCAGCGACGAGATCCCCTCCATCGCCGACATCCCCTTCAAGGTATGCACGGCCCGGAGCACCTCCGGCACCTCGCGCACCCGCTGGATCGCCGCGATCGCGCGGTCGGCCTCCGCACAGAACGCCAGGAAGGTGGTGCGATCGTGGAGCATGCGGGTGACGAGCGTGGTGACCTCGCGCTCGTCGCGCTCGGCGTGCGCGCGCTCGACCGCGGCGGTCTCGTCGGAGATCACCACGAGCACGCGGGTGCCATCGGCGGCGGTCAGGTGCTGGTAGGTCGCGATGAGGTGGCGGCCGCCGACGACGAACCGGGAAGGCAGCTGCGCCAGGCAGAGCTCGATCGGCAGCGCCCCGGCGGCGAGGTCCGCCCACGACATCTCGAACCAGTCGGCCGCGACGGGCGCGAACCCACGGAC
>JAPLLF010000866.1 GCA_026387715.1 Pseudomonadota bacterium | reverse complement strand
AGAAGCCAGCCGCCAAGAAGCCCGCCGCCAAGAAGCTCGTCGACGCCGCGCCCGCGGAGATCATGGTGAACGTGACCATGTGGGAGCCGGTCCTGCCGCTCGAGCGCGGCGAGCGTTACGAGGATCCGCTGTTCGCGGTGCTCGAGGACTCCGAGCTCGGCGGCCCCGGTGATGGTGGCGGCACGCTCACCGGCGCCGGCGGCGAGATCGAGCAGATCGACTTCGACGTCGCGATCGCGAGCGTCGACGCCATCCCCCTGATCACGCAGCACCTCGAGGCGGCCGGCGCCCCGAAGGGCTCCGTGCTGCGCTACGAGCTCGACGGTCAGGACCACGAGCTCGCGTTCGGCGCCACCGAGGGCATCGCGATCTACCTCGACGGGATCACCCAGCCCGCCGCGATCTACGAGTCCACGAGCGCGCAGGAGCTCGTCGACAGGCTGCTCGCCTCGCTGCCGTCCGCGCAGCTGCGCGGGTCGTGGCAGGGGCCCGAGGAGACCGCCCTCTACCTCTACGGCGCCGACGCCGAGCAGATGTGGACGGTCGTGGAGCCCGTCCTCCGCGACTACCCGCTCAGCCGCAACGCGCGCGTCGTCGTGCGCCACGGCAACCCCGCCAACCACCCGCGCGAAGTTCGCCTCGCCGCGAGCTGATCGCGGCTACGGCCGGTACGCGATGCAGCGCCGGCCGACGAGCGGCACCGCCGCGGCCAGCGACGTGACGCGGACGACCGACTGCTGGCACGTGCCGCAGTCGCGCACGTCGGGATCGTCGGCGCGTGGCGCGAGCGACCCCCAGGTCTTCGCGCAACGCACGTCGAGGACCTCGCTCTCGTCCCAGACGCGCGCGGAGCTCGGCCACCACTCGACGAGGCGATCGGAGGTCACCAGATCGTAGTCCGCGGCGTCGGGCATGCACGCATAGAGCGCGGTCCCGAACGCCGCCGGCGTGGCGAACCGCGCCGCCGCGTCGACCGCGAACGCGCGGGCGAGCACCCCGTCGAGTCCGGGCGTCGCCAGCGCGAGGGGCGCACGACGGCCCTCGATGATGTTGACGAGCGACGTCATCATGTCGCCGTCGCCGGAGAACGGCGCGTGACCCGCGATCGCGGCGTGGAGCAGCGTCGCGAGCGAGAACACGTCGCTCGCGGGACCGACGAGCATCCCGCGGACTTGCTCGGGCGACAGCCACCCCACCGTCCGGGTGATCTGGCCCGCGCCCATCGTCGCGCGACGGGGTGCGCGCACGCGCGGCCACAGCATGGGACGTAGCCGCGCCCGCCCCGTCGCGTCGACGACCACGTTGTCGGGCTCGAGGTGCGCGTGCACGAACGTCGGGAGCCGCGCCGCGAGCTCGCCGAGGGCGTCGCACAGCGCGATGATCTGCGCGACGACCCAGCCCTCGCGCTCCAGGCCGGTGAGCTGCGCCGCGGCGAGCGGGAACTGGGGGCCGCGATCGTCGGCGAGCTCGACGACCAACCCGCCTGGATCGCGCCGGACCTCGTACACCTCGAACACGCGCGGGTGGCGAAACCCGACGATCGCCGCCACGTCGCGCTGGGTCTGCGCGAGCCAGTCGTCGTCGGGATCGTCGCACGTCCACGTCGTCCGGAGCGTGCCGTCGGGTCGCCGCACGAGGTAGCGCTGCTCGTGCGCCCGCGTCGCGATCCGCTCGACGAACTCGCGCATGGGTCGATCATGACCCGCACGACTTCCGGGATCCACCCTGATAAGGTGACCCCATGACCGAGCTGTGGATCCCTACGTCACGTACGGCTTTCGCTCGACGCTGACCACCGCGATCGCCGCCGGCTTCATCGGGGGCGCCGGCCACCTGTTCCTGTTCTCGGTGCGCAAGGTCCGCGCGCCCGGCGGCACGACCCGCGGCGTGATCGCGATGATCGGCGCGACGCTGATCGCGCTGGCCACCGTGATCGTGTTCGCGCTGCTCGCGCCCGCCGACGGTGGGCTGGACCGCGCGCGCTACGTCATGGTCGAGCAGCTCGACCTCGACCGCGCGCTCGGCGAACCCCTCCAGGTCCACGGCTTCGTCGCCGAGCCCGTCGAGCGCGCGAACGTGAACCAGCAACTCACCACGCGGTTCATCCTCGAGAGCCACGGCAAGCGGCTCGCGGTCCGCAGCGACGGCCCGATGCCCGACAAGTTCCAGGTCGGCGCCGAGCTCGTCGCGACCGGGCGCCTCGTCCGTGTGGGCACCACCGTCCTCTTGATCGCGACCGACCTAGCCGCGAAGTGCCCGAGCACCTACAACACCGTGGACGGCCCCAGGCCCGCCGCGCAGTTCCGATGAGGTCCTGGCGCGCCCTGACGCTCGCGCTCGCGCTCACCGGCGCCGCCTGTGGCAAGCCCGCGGAGCCGACGACGTGCGACTGCGTCCCGGGCAACGCCTCGCGCATCGCCGATCGCGACGGCGCGCGGATCGACGGGT
>JAPLLF010000188.1 GCA_026387715.1 Pseudomonadota bacterium | reverse complement strand
GCGCGAGCACCGCCTCGAACTCGCCCTGGGCGTCGGCGTCGAGCCCGAACGCGACGTCGGCGGCGCCGCGCAGCACGCCGACCTCGACGGCCACCGCCGTCTCGAGGAACTGGACGTCGATGCTGCGGAGCTCGTTCCTGACCGTCGCGAACTCGCCCGCACGCCACGCCGCGCGCGCGGCTGGCAACGAGCTCGCGGCGCGCTCGACGGTCCGCGCGCGATCCTCGCTGCGCTTGCGGGCCTCGGCATCGAGGGTCGCGAGCTTCGACGCCTTCGGCTTGACGTGATAGATGGGCACGACGAGCGATTCGCCCTTCGCGAGCGTGTCGTGGTCGAGGAAGTTGTAACCACGCAGCATGTCGGCCTGCTTCGAGTTCCCGAAGTACGCGGCCGACAGCTGGCCGAGCGTCTCCGGACTTTCGGCGACGTGCGTGACGGTGAACGGCACGCTGATCGGCGTGCCCGCGGGCAAGGTCTCGTCCGGGGAGCGGTTGTTGAACTCCGCGAGGTACGCGCCGCGGCGGGCGTCGCCGAGCAGCTGGGCCGCCAGCGACTCGAACGTGTCTCCCTTCGACGACACGACGTTGCGTGCCATCGGGATCTTGAGCCGCTCGCCGGGGATGATCTTCTTCGGGTGCTTGAGCCCGTTGGCCTCGAGCAGGTACACGGCATCGCGCCGGTCCTGATAGAACTCCGCGGCGAGGAGCTCGTAGGTATCGCCCGGCCTCGCGCGATACGTGATCACGCCGTCGTCGGCGTGCGCGCTGCGGGCCGCGGCGAGGCTCACGAGCGTCGCGACGGCGAGGAGGCGCGCGTTCACTTCGCGCTCCCCGCGGCGGGCGGCTCGGGCGAGGGCGGAGGCTCGTTCGCGTCGGGTGGTCGGGTCTTGCCGTCGCGCAACTTGATGCGATCCTTCTCGAAGTCGATGGCGATCGCTTGCGCGGTCTCGTCGGAGTTCGCCTCGAACTCGATCGTGCGATCCACCGGCACGTAGTACTCGTGCTCGAAGCGCACGACGTGCTTGCCGGCGGGGACCGTCAGCGGCTTGTCGAGCGGCGTCACGCCGATGGTCCTGCCGTCGATCGCGATCGTCGCCCACGGATACGCGCGCACGCGGTAATGCGAGAGCTGCTGGGTGAGCGTGATCGTCGTCGTCTGCGGCGTCGCGCCGAGCGGGGCGACGTGGATGAGGCCGAGCATGAGGAGCAGCATCCCGAGCGTGACCGCGTGCGCGACGATGCCCGAGCGGACGGCGTTCTTCGCCATCATGTTCGGCTGGGCGAGCACGCTCGCGCCGACCCCGAGCGCCGCCGGGTTGAGGTACTCGTCGGCCTCGAGCTCCGTGATCACCGACTGCGCCCGGAGGAACAACACGAGCCGCGCGTGGTGGTTCATCTCGACGTGCTTGGCGAGGAACCGCTCGAGCGCCATCACCATGTGCTGCGCCGATCGCCAGCGATCGCGCGGCTGCTTCTCGAGCGCGCGGTCGATGATGTTGGCGAGCTCGCGCGGGATATCCGGGTTGAGCTTGCGCACCGAGGTGTGCTTCTCGAGCCGGATCTTGTGCATCGCGGACTTCTTCTCATCCTCGATGAACGGCTTGGTGCCCGTGACCATCTGGTAGAGAACGACGCCGAGCGAGAAGAGGTCGCTCCGGGCATCCAGGCGATCTCCGAGCACCTGCTCTGGAGACATATAAGCGGGAGTGCCGATCCCGGTGCCCTGCTCGGTGAGGTCTCCGAAGCTCGTATCGCGGGCGATCCCGAAATCCATCAGCTTCACGCCACCCGACCGCGAGATCATGATGTTCGCGGGCTTGATATCTCTGTGAATGATTCCACGGTAATGCACGTAATCGAGGGCGCGCGCGACCTGCATTCCGATGATCGTCGCGACGTCGTATGGCAGCCGACCGCCCTTCTCGAGCAGGTCGTACAGGTCGATGCCCTGCACGTACTCCATCACGATGAACATCGCGCCACGCTCCTGATGGAAGTCGTAGACGTGGATGATGTTCTCGTGCTGCAAGTTCGCGAGACTCTTGGCTTCGCGCTCGAAGCGGGTCGCGACATTCTCCTCGCTCGCCGCCGAGGTCTTGAGCGCCTTGATGGCGACCACGCGTCCCATCGGCTCCTGGATCGCGCGGTAGACCACCGCCATTCCGCCCGAGGCGACCTCCTCGACAATCCGGCAGTTTCCGATCCGTTCCAACATGGCGTTCACGCGAAGCGTAACGGGGGAGGTTGGCGCAATCCACCCATCTGCTCGATCAATTCGCGATCCAAAACGCGCGGGAATTCAGGCATTTACGAAGAAAAAAACGCAGTCTGCAGAAACTTTCGTGATCAACGTTGACGGG
>JAPLLF010000667.1 GCA_026387715.1 Pseudomonadota bacterium | reverse complement strand
GGGCGCGCGGCGGCGCGGATCGGCCGATCGATCGCGCGGATCGATCTGGTCGACACGCTGGGGCGCGCGGCAGCGTGGTGGCGCGGCATCCACCGGAACCTCGTGGTGATCATGCTGATCAGCGCGTCGCTCCACGTGAGCATCGTGATCTCGTTGGGGTTCGGAATATGACCCGCATCGCGATCATCATCGGGCTCGTGCTGACGTGCGCGTTCGGCGTCGCGCACGCGCAGTCCCCGGGCCCGCTCGCGCGCGATCACGCGGCGCTCGAGGGCCTCGACAAGTGCATCCGCTGTCACTCCGGCGGCGACGTCGTGTCCGTGCCGCGGTGCCTCGATTGCCACGTCGCGCTCGGCAAGCGGATCGCCGCGAGCGCCGGGCTGCACGCGACGACGGGCAACGACTGCGGCAAGTGCCACCCCGATCATCGCGGCGTCGGCCGCGATCTCGTGAGCTGGCCCGGCGGGCGCGATCACTTCGAGCACGCCAAGCTCGCGCGGTTCGCGCTCGACGGTGGCCACGCCAAGATCGCATGCCGCGACTGCCACAAGCCCGCGTTCCTGTCGGGCGGGGTCGCGAGCGCGCTGTCGATCGAGGAGCGACCGCGCACGTACCTCGGGCTCGGCACCACGTGCATCGCGTGCCACGCCGACACCCACAAGCCGACGCTCGGCACCGACTGCCAGCGCTGCCACGACGCCCGCGGCTGGCACGCGGCCACCACGTCCACCGCGTTCGATCACGCCAAGACCAAGTACCCGCTCGCCGGCGCGCACGCCAAGGTCGACTGCGCCAAGTGCCACGGCGGCACGGCCGCGAAGCTCGCCGATCTGCACCCCAAGTTCGACACTTGCCGGACCTGCCACCAGGATCCGCACGCCGGGACGCTCGGCACGGCGCCGACGGTGTGCGCGACGTGCCACCGCGAGACCGCGTGGAAGGAGCTGCGCTACGATCGTCGCACGCACGCCCCCAGAACGCTGCCGCTGACCAACGGCCACGCCAAGCCGACGTGCGCGTCGTGTCATGGCGCCAAGCTCGACAAGAAGCTGGCGACCACCTGCCTCGGCTGTCATCCCGACAAGCACAAGCCCAGCCTCGGCACCCGGTGCGAGACCTGCCACCAGACCACGGCGTGGACGACCAGCGCGCCGCCCAAGGTCGAGTTCCACGATCGGACGAGCTACCCGCTCCGCGGGCTCCACGCCACGGTCGCGTGCGCGCAGTGCCACGATCCGAAGAAGCCGGCCGCCAAGCGCTACCGGCCGCTGAAGTTCGGGACGTGTCTCGACTGCCACGCCGATCCGCACCTCGGCGAGACATCGCGGCCGTGCGCCACGTGCCACGCGGTCGACGGCTGGAAGCCGCCGCGGTTCGAGGCGACCGATCACGCCAGGACCCGGTTCGCGCTCGACGGCGCGCACCGCGCGGTGCCGTGCGGCAAGTGCCACCCGTCGGCGCCGCAGTCGCCCGGGTTCAAGCAGGGCAACCCCGCGTGCGAGACCTGCCACGCCGATCCGCACGCCGGCCAGTTCAAGGCGGCCGCGTGCGCGAGCTGCCACGGCGTCACGGCGTGGTCGCCGTCGACGTTCACCAGGGATGCGCACGCCACCGCGGGCTTACACCGCCACCGAGTGCGGCGCGTGCCACGCCGATCGCCACGCCGGCCAGTTCGTCGGCCGGAAGTGCGTCGAGTGTCACGCCGGCGCCGCGTGGAAGCCGACGCCGGGCTTCGATCACGGCAAGACGTTCGTGCTCAAGGAGCGCCACGCCGCGATCGCGTGCGTGCGCTGCCACCCGACGACGTCGATCGCCGGCGTCGCCGTCGAGGTCTACAAGCTCGGCAAGCCCGCGCTCGCGTGCGCCGGCTGCCACCGCGATCAGCACGGCGACGCCAGCTCGCCGCGCGCGCAGCCGCGCGCGCTGGCGATGGCGACGCGCGCGTGCGCGTCGTGCCACGTCGAGTCGACGTGGAAGGCGATCGCGCGCGCCCCGGTGTTCGATCACGCCACCACGGGCGCGCCGCTGGCCGGCGGCCACGCCAGGGTCGCGTGCGCCACGTGCCACAAGCTCGGCGGGCGCGCCCTGCCGGCACTCGAAGCCTGCGCGAGCTGTCACGCCGATCGTCACGCCGGCCGACTCGGCGAGCGCTGCGAGAGCTGCCACTCCGCGACGAGCTGGAAGCAGGATCGCATCCTCGTCGATCACCAGCGCACGCGCCTGCCGCTGCTCGGCGCGCACGCGGTGCAGGGCTGCCCGACCTGCCACAAGGACGTCGCGCCCGACACGTTCCGCGGGCTGTCGCCGAATTGCGGTGGCTGTCACCAGCACACGCTGGAGGAGCGACGCCCGCACCCGCGGCACGAGGGCACGGCGTTCGCGCGCTGCGAGGACTGCCACTCGTCGCTCGGCTGGCGGCCGTCGCAGTTCAACCACGACCGGTTCTGGGCGCTGACCGGCAAGCACCAATCGACGCCGTGCTCGAAGTGCCACAAGTCTGGCGAGCCGTACAGCGCGGCGCCGACCCGATGCAATGGATGCCACGCCGACATCGATCACCAGGGCCTCGGCTCGCTCGGCCTCGAATGCCAGCAGTGCCACACGACGACGTCGTGGAATCCATCGACGTTCAACCACACGCCGTTCTTTCCGATCGGCGGCAAGCATCGCGGGATCACGTGCGGTACGTGCCACACCGTCAAGAACGTGCCGGCGATGTTCAGCTGCATCATCGCCGGCGCCTGTCACACGAACAATCACCACCCGGATCAGGGGTCGTCGGGCTGTTATCGGTGTCACCCAAACGGACAGGGAGGCGACTGATGCGCGCGTCATGCTGGCTGCTCCTCGGTGGGCTCGCGCTCGTGGCGACCGCGTGCTCGTCGTCGCACTCTCCGACGATCGATCGGCTCGACTGCGTGTCGTGTCACGCGAGCGAGTACGACGACATGGATCCGAACATGCGTACGACCCACGCTGCTCAGGGCTTCGCGCGCACCTGCTACACGTGCCACGGCACCGGCGCGTGGAAGCCCGCCGCGCCGGTCTCGGGCGCGGCCTCGAGGCACCCGTTCGATCTGACGTCGAGCTCGCACGCCGGCTGGGACTGCGCGGACTGCCACACGTCGGGCGTCACCGCCGATCCGGATCCGCAGTTCGTCGATCCGAAGCAGATCAGCTGCATCGACTGCCACGCGCACACCGCGGGGCGCACCGATCCGTATCACGTCGGCAACGGCGACTATCGCTACGAGCCGCGCGCGTGCCTGCAGTGCCACGGTCGGGGAGGTCGCAACTGATGCGGCGTGCCTCGTCGAGCGTCCTCGGCTTCATCGTCGTGGCGGCAGCCGCGACGCCCGTGGTCGCGCGTGACGCGCACGTCACCGCGCGGACGCCGACGACGATCTACATCGACGCGGGCACCGCCGACGGGCTCGCCACCGGCGCCGCGTGGCAGACCACGATCGACGGCCGTCCGGTCGCGCTCCGCGTCGTCGCGGCGGCGCTGCACGACGCGGTGGTCGAGCTCGGTGGCGGGCCACCGCCCGCGATCGGCGCGACGCTCGATCTCCCGGCGGGGCTCGTCGCCGCGACCCCGGTCGCGCTGCAACCACCGCCGCCACCCTCGCGCCCTTGGTCCGACGACGCGGGCGCCGCGGCGCTGCTCGTCGTCCGCACCGTCGCGACCGCGACCCAGCTCGCCGCGTCGCTCGGTCGCCAGCCCGGCGCGCCGCTCGGCGAGCTCGGCAGCGTCGACGGTGGTCGCGCACGCTTCGCGCTGCCGCACGCGATCGACGCGACCGGGTTCGCGGGCCTGCGCCCGGCCTCGGATCTCGGGCTCGCGTTCGCGCCGCGCGCCGGCGTGGATCTCGGCTGGCAGCACGTCGCCGACCGGCTCCGCGCGCGGGCTGACCTCGGGCTCGCCGTCGATCAGTACAAGGGTGGCCTCGATCGCGCGGCGACGGCCGCCCGGGCGACCGTGGCGACCTCCACGCTCGTCGTCAGCGGCGAGACGGTGGTCGACCTCTCGCACGACGCCAACGGTGACCGGGGTGCGCGCCTGACCCGCGCCTCGGTCGAGGCGCGCGACCGCGACGGCCGGTTCACCACCGCGGTGTCGGCGAGCTACGATCGCCCGTTCCTCGATCGCGCGCTCGCCGCGGAGCTCTCGAACCCCGCGGAGCCGTATGGCCTGACGCTCGGGCCCCGCACCGAAGCCGCGATCGACGTGTCCTACGCGATGACGCACGCGATGGACCTCGGGATCTCCGAGCGCGCGAGCAGCGGCGATGGCTTCCGCGCCGCGTACCTCGACGTCAACGCGACCTGGCGCGCGCCGTCGGGCCGTCGACTCGACGTCGTCCCGCACCTCGTGCTCGGCACGCTCGCCGACGAGCTCGGCGTCCGCGCCGGCCTGTCGACGCCGTGGCGGACCTGGTGGCTGTCGGGTGGCGCCTCGCTCGATCGGATCTGGACCAGCGGTCAGCAGGCGTGGTCGGGGCTCGGCCACGTCTCCGGCAGTCGACCGATCGGCGACCGCTGGCGCACCGCGGTGACGGTCGAGGGCGGCGGGGGCGACGGCCCGGCGCGGCTGCTGCTGTTCGGCACGCTGGCCTATCGGCTCGGCAAGTAGGGATCGGCCGGCGCCGCCGGCGGGCGTGTCGACGCGATCACGAGGTCGGGCAGCGCGGCGTAGCGCACGAACTCGGTCGCGCCCTTCGAGCTCACGTAGGCGTCGAGCTCGGGCTCGAACTCGGGGCCCTTCATGAAGATGCGCTCGCCCGGGATGCCGGCGCGGGTGTACGCCACGACATCGGTCGCGCGGTTGCCGATCGCCACCGTCAGGGGCACCTGCCGGTTGCGCAGGCGCGCGAGCTCGGTGGTCTTGTGCTCGAGCGAGGGGCGACCGGGCAGGGTGATGCCGGGCGCCAGCACCAGCGGGCCGGGAGGGAACCCGTGATCGGCCAGCCAGCGCCGCGTCAGCTCGGTGAGGCCGCGTGGCCGCGACGTCAGATAGACCGGCTGGAAGCCGGCGTGCACGAGCTGCTGGAAGGCGCCGCCCGCGTCGGGCTGGGCGGTGAGCGTGGAGCCGAACACGACCGCGCGGACGATACCGTCCTCCGAGCCGGTCAACGTGCCGTCGACATCCGTGACGACGACGCGCGCGTCCGCGGGCGCCACGTAGGCGAGGAACCCGACGCCCGTGCGATCGCCGACGACCGAGGCGTACAGCGCGTGCAGGCCGGGCGGCAGGCGGCGATCCGCCGCGAGTTCGACGGCGAACTGGCCATCGTCGTCGGTGCGCGCCTCGCCGATCGGCGTCCACGCGTCGGTGATGCACGCGTAGAGCTCCACGTCCTCGTCCTCGAGGGACTTGTCGGCGCCGTAGCCGAGGTGACCCTCGACGCGCTGCGCGGGCGTCGTCGTCGAGGTGATCACGTCGACGCCGCGGTGCCAGGGTTCGCCGAGGCGTGCCTTGATCTGGCTGACGCGATGACGGAACCCGCGCGGGGCGGCGGTCCGTGGCACATCCTGGCAGGTCGTGTCGTGACGCTGCGCGTGGATCCACGACGCGCCCATGCGGGGAGACGGCGCGGCACAGCCACCGAGGAGCATCAACGCGAGCAGGGTTCGTCGCATCGACGGTGCGTGTGCACGGGCCGCACCACGCACGACGTCGCTGCTGGCGCTCGAACGAGCGCGATCGTTCCCCAAAGCGATGACGAGTCACCAGCGCAGCCGACGAATCTTCACCGAGGTGCCGCGAATCCGCACGGACCCGTCTAGAATGGCTGACCATGCGGCTGGTAGTCCTCGGCCTGCTCCTCGACCTCGGCGGCTGCGGTGGCAACTCGCCGGGCGTGCCCGATGCGCGCGCGGTCGATGCGCCCATCGATGCGGTCGTCAACGCCGACGACGGAACCCCGATGCGGCTGCCGTGCACGGGGCAGTTCGGGACGGCGCTGTCGACGGTCTACGGCCGGCTCGACGGCATCCTCGTCGCGATCGTGCAACCCGGCAACGGCGGCTGCAACGCCGACCCCGATCACCTGCACCTGCAGCTGAAGGTGAATGGCGCGATCTACGACGTCGCGGTGAACGTCGGCACCACCGCCGTGCCCGACGTGCACACGACGACCCGCGAGCTGTGGCTGCCGACCTGGTCGGAGGGCTGGCACCCCGGCGTCCACGAGGACTACCCCTCGCTCGGCGTCCACGCCGCGGACATCCCGCTCGGGACGCCGACGCAGGTCGCGAGCGCGATCACCGCCGACCTCGCGACCGCCAACCACATCAGCGTCTTCGCGACGGGCTACGGCGCCGACGGCGTGCACCTGGTGCACCGCACGAACGGCAGCCGCGACGGCATGATCGTCACCCGCCCGCTGTCGAGCCCCGCGCACGCGCGGCTGTTCTCGTTCTCCACGCAGACCTTCTGAGGGCGTTGCTTCCGTTACTTAGGTTTTGTCGAAGCGACGCTTCAAAATGATCCGTTAGACAGGGGTGTAGGGCTGCCTTACCTAGGAGGTCATGAAGAAGCTCAGTCTCCTCTCCCTGTCTGTCCTGGCTGCCGGATGCGCCACGTCGAGCGGCGCGGCTCCCCAGACGCCAAACCGTGTGGGCACAACGACCGCCGCTGAAAAGCCGATCGACCGCGCGATGGTCGAGAGCGCGGAGCGGGCCTGGTGTGACGCGCTCGTGTCGATCTCGAACGCGAGCGCCAGGAACCAGGATCCGCGGACGCTCGCGCAGCAGGCGCTCTCGACCGCCTATGGCTACGAGTGGCGACCCGGCATATCCAAACGACACCGGCTTCGCGCTGAAGGGCTGGCAGACGTGTGAGCCAGCGATCAAGGACATCGTCGTCGAAGGCAACATGGCGATCGCGATGGGCAACGTCTACTTCCGCGATGCCAAGGGCACCGAGGTGAAGGTCGACAAGACCTTCGGCTACCGACGCGACGCCAGCGGCGCGCTGAAGATCGTCCTGCACCACTCGTCGCTGCCGTACACGCCGCCGCCGGTCGTCGGCCAGAAGTGACCGTCCAGATGATCTCTCGTCGGCTGCTCGTTCATCTCGCGCTCCTCGTCGGCTTCCTGATCGCACCCGCCGCCGAGGCGGGAAATCAGATCTGGACGGCAACGTTCCTCCAGGCCCGGACCCAGGCGGACAGCGGGGTGACCGGCTGGCTCGACCTCCACGGTCGGCGTCGCGAGGACGGGTTCGTGGGCATCGTCCGTCCCGGTCTGGGATACGCGTTCTCACCCGCGCTGTCGGTGTTCGCCGGCTACGCGTACATCCCGACCCTCACGGACGAGGGCGGGAACAAGCGCGAGCAGCGGATCTGGCAGCAGGTCATCGTCACGCAGCCGCTCGGCGCAGACGTGAAGGTGTCCGGACGACTTCGGCTCGAGCAGCGCTTCGGGTCGGGAGATGAGCTCGGCCACCGCATGCGCGCGCAGCTGCGTGGACAGTGGACCGCGAGCCCGGGCCTGCATCTCGTCGCGTGGGACGAGGCGTTCTTCGGCCTCAACGATACCGACTGGGCGGCCAAGCAGGGATATGACCAGAATCGCCTCTTCGTCGGGCTCGGCGTCGACACCAAGGTCAAGGGCGTCCGGGTCGAGGCCGGCTACCTGAACCTGATCCTCACGAAGGACGCCAAGGTCGACCACGCCATCTCCGTCAACGTGTTCATGAACCTTTGGCCGTAGGGTGGGTTGTCGGTCCTTTGGAGGAGCCACCCAGATTCGAACTGGGATGGTGGCTTGTGCATACCAAAGCGAGCCGATCAACGCGCCGTGGGAAGGGCTGCGAGCCCCTTGACCGCGCTCTCGCGAACGGCCGGGCTCAGACCGTTCTTGGCGACCTCGAATCGACGGCGTGCCTCGAAGTACTCGTGCGTATCGACCAGCAACCAGCCGAGCATCGCCGAGGCCTCATCCGCGCGCGTGCTCGTCGGGAATGCGTCGAGGAACGCGCGCAACGCCGCGATCGCATCGGTCGTGCGTTGCAAACGAGCGAGCGAGACCGCGTGCCAGAACGTCGCGTCCTCCGACAGCGCACCATCTGGAGCGAGCGCGATCGCGCGGCCGAACGCGGCGGCCGCAGGACCGTAGTCACCGCGGCGCAACGCATCCCAGCCCTGATCGAACGCGACCTCCTGCGCGGTCGTCGTCACGGGCGGAGCGATCGGATCGGGCTGCCGCGCGATCGTCGCGTGATGCATGGGTGGCATGGGCGGCATGATGGGCGGCATGGGCGGCATCGGCAGGTTCGCGGGCGGCGTGATCGGCGCCGGTACGGGCAACTGCCATGCGTCACCGTTTCCCAGGACGATCACGGGCGATCCGGCGACCCTGACCTCGACGCGGCCGTGCCCAACATGCACCGCGATGAGGTGATCGGCGTGGGCCCTCACCTCGAACGATGTCCCTCGTACCTCGACCTCGTCCGTCCCGACGACGACACGAAATCGCTCGCCCGATGCCAGCGGATCGACGTCGATATCGATCACTCCATCGCGCAAGCGCACGATCTCATCGGGCGGTGAGAATGCCAGCCTGAAGACCGCACCGTCGTGTGGATGTACGGTGCCGCGTGACGGATGCGCGGCGATCGCGGGCGGCGAGGCATGCTCGCGAGTCCCGATCACGATCACGAGCGCGACCGCGACCGCGATCGATGCCCCGACCGCGCCGATCCGCCAACGCGGCGTGGGGACCTTGATCGCAGGCTCCGGCGGGACCCACGCCGCAAGCATCGCCGTGCGTCGCTCCTCGAGCATCGCGCCCCCCGGTTGCGCAACCTGCAACTGCCCCGCGAGCACGATGAGCCGCTCGGTCTCATCCCATATCGCGCGGCACGCGGGACAGCTCGCGACATGCTCGCGCATCTCGTGATCGGCACCCGTGCTGATCGCTTGATCGAGTTCCAGTTCCGTCGGACAGGTCATGGTGCCCCCCTCGGCGCCAGTGCCGCTCGCAGCGCCTTACGTGCCATGTGAAGGCGACGCCACAGCGTGCCTTCCGGAATGCCGAATCCACGCGCCACGTCGACGCCGGACAGTTGCTCGAGATCACACAGCACGAACGCGACCTGCTGCTCGTGCGGCAACGTCGCGAGCGCGATGCCGATACGCTCCAGTAGCTTGCGTAGGTCGACCTCGACGTCGGGGCTGCTCGACGACGCGATCGGCACCGTCGCGAAGCGCTCGTGGTGCGCGTGTCTGCGCTGTTCGCTTCGTTGCTGGTGCCGCGCCGCGTTCGACGCGACGCCGAGGATCCAGGTCTTCACCGACGAGCGACCCTGGAACTGCGCGGCCGTTCGGGGCAATTCGAGGAACGTCGCCTGCACGATGTCGTCGCGCGAGAACTCGTCGGTGGAAGGCAGCCGCGACAGGAACCGATAGACCGCACCGCTGAATCGATCGAACAGGCCGCCGAGCGCGGCGCGATCACCCGTCGCACACGCCGCGAGGAGCGCCTCGTCCGACAGGTCGTGGCTCACGCCCGCGACCCGGCGCAGTGGAACGAGGCGACCGGTCCTCACAGGCCCTCGATGCGCACACCCGCGCCGAATCGTGCGAACAGGTGCGGCTCCTGCATCGCCGCGGCGGAGAGCGAGCCCTCGACATCGGTGGCCTGTGCGACGTCGAGGGTCGCCGAGAGTTCGAGTGATAGGCGATCGATGACACGGATCGTCCATCCGACATGCGTGTCGGCGCGTAGCCCGAAAGTCTCGCTGCCGAGTGGCATCGCACCGCCGGTGCTGCCGGTGTGCACCGCCCCCATGCCGGCACCGAAGCCGAACCACAGGGTCGTTGGCCCGATGCCGAACGGAATCTCGCCACCGAACAACGCATCCTCCGCGCTCCGCGTGATGTCCTCGATCGACGTGCGATTCGGCCCGTCGACGACGGCCGCGAACCGGCCGCGGGCCGATACGCACGCGCGTCCGACCTGGATGCAGACGCCGACCGCGACGCCGATCCACACGGTTTGATCGCCGGCGAATGACGTCTCCGCATGCGCGAACACGTGAACGCCACGTGGCGGCTGGTAACTTGTGGGGATCGATTCGCGAACGCCGATCGCCCGCGGAGTCGTCATGGTCTCCATCGGGTGCGTCGCGAGCAGCGGACCGGTGAGGTCGTTGCGACTCCACGATTCGATGACGGTTGCCGCGGTCTCCGGATCGGACACGACCCGCTCTTCGATGACGTCGCCCCCACGTAACACGACGATCGACGTGCCGCGATGTTCGAGCCGTGCGTGCAGCCCGCACTCGTCCGGTCGAGTCTCGATCCCTCGATGCTGCAGTATGTCCGCCACCGAGGCGACGAGCTCCGGATCGCCCGCCAGGACGATCGACGAGCACAGCGCGATCACGTTCGCGCCGATCACAGCGCGTCGATCCAGTCGGCGAGGTGCTGGGTGCCGACGTCGTCGATCTTGTGGCTGATCAACGGGGGCATC
>JAPLLF010001218.1 GCA_026387715.1 Pseudomonadota bacterium | reverse complement strand
CCGACCGCGGCGACCGCCTCGCGAAACACGTGCCCGCGGTGACCGAAGTTCTGGAACATGTCGTAGCTCGCGCACGCCGGCGACAGCACCACCGCGTCGCCGCCGGTGCACAGCTCGGTCGCGCGGCGCACGGCCTCGTGCATGTCGGTGGCGTCGAGGACGGGATAGGTCACGCCGCGGGTCGCGCACGCCTCGCGGATCAGCGGCGCGGCCTTGCCGATCAGCACGATGCCCTTGCACACGTCCGCGAGCGCCTCGATCATCGGATCGTACGAGCCGCCCTTGTCGACGCCCCCGGCGATCAGCACGAGCGGCCGCGGGAACCCGCGCACGCTCGCGGCGACCGACGCGACGTTGGTGCCCTTGCTGTCGTCGTAGAAGTAGACGTTGCTACCCACGCGGTCGAGCGCGCCGACGAGCTCCATGCGGTGCGGCAGCGGCCGGTACGACTTCGCGCCCGCGCGCACCGCCTGCGGCGACACGCCGATCGCGCGCGCGGCGAGGTAGGCGCACATCGCGTTCTCCATGTTGTGGTTGCCCACGATCACGAGATCCTCGACGGGGTAGCTCTCGACGCGCTCGGCGAAGAACAGCTCGAGCTCCTGGCGCGTCTCGCTCATCACCGCGCCGAGCTCGCAGCGCGCCTCGGGGCGCGAGTCGAACGTGTAGAGCTGCGACGGGATCCCCGCGGTCTCGCGCATCGTCCACGCGTCGGCGGCGTTGGCGATCGCGACGTCCGTCGGCCGCTGGAAGTCCCAGATCCGGCCCTTGATCTCCGCGTAGCGCGCCATCGTGCCGAACCGATCGAGGTGATCCTCGGTGACGTTGGTCAGCACGCCGACGTCGGCGCGGAACGTCGTGCAGTTCTCGAGCATGAAGGCCGCGACCTCGGCGACGATCAGCCCGCCCGGGCAGTTCGCCACGTGATCGACCGCGTCGATCAGCGGGAAGTTGCCGAGGTTGCCGCCGCAGAACGTGGGCGCGTCGCCGTACTCGCACAGCGCGCCGGTCAGCGCGGTCGTCGTCGACTTGCCGTTGGTGCCGGTGATCGCGACGAGCTTGGCCTCCGGGTGGAAGAACCGGTACGCCAGCTCGATCTCGGCGATCACCTCGACGCCGGCCGCGCGCGCCGCCAGCATCTCCGGCAGCGTCGGGACCCCGGGCGACACCACCACCAGATCGGCCGAGGTGAACGAGTGCGCGTCGTGGCCGCCGAGCTCCCAGGTGATCGGGAAGCCGTCGAGCTGCGCCATCTTCGCCGCGAGCTGGTCGGCGCTGCCACCGTCGGTCACGATCACGCGGGCGCCGCGCCGCGCCGCGAACCGCGCGACCGCGATGCCGGTCTGCGCGAGCCCGACGACGACGATCTTCTGGCCGAACAGGTCCGCACTCATCGGAGCTTGAGCGTCCCGATCGCGATGAGGGCGAGCACCAGCGAGATCAGCCAGAACCGCACGATGATCTTGGGCTCCTCCCAGCCCTTGAGCTCGTAGTGGTGGTGGATCGGCGCCATACGGAACACGCGCTTGCCGCGCGTCTTGAACGAGCCGACCTGGATGATCACCGATAGCGCCTCGATCACGAACAGGCCGCCGACGATGAGCAGCACCAGCTCGTTCTTGGTCAGCACCGCGAGCATGCCGATCGAGCCGCCGAGCGACAGCGCGCCGACGTCGCCCATAAACACCTGCGCCGGGTACGTGTTGTACCAGAGGAACCCGACCCCGGCCCCGAACAGCGCGGCGCAGAACACGGCCAGCTCGTCGACACCGCCGATGTGCGCGACGTGGAGGTACTGCGCGATCGAGATCTCCTGGCCCTTCACGGCGAGCGTCGTCGGCACGCCGGCGATGTACGCGAGGATGAGGAACGTGCCCGCGTTCATGATCGACGGCCCGATCGCGAGCCCGTCGAGCCCGTCGGTCAGGTTCACCGCGTTGGCGGTGCCGACGACGACGAACGCGCCGAACGTGCAGTATGCCCACGCCGGCAGCTCGAGGCCCGACTCGTAGAAGTTGGTGAACGGCAGCTGCAGGCGCAGCCGCACGTCGGGGCCCATCAGGTCCGAGTAGAACAGGTAGGCCATCGCGCCGCCGGCGATCGCGAACTCGAGGAACAGGCGGAGCTTGCCCGAGATGCCCTTCTTGTTCTTCTTGGCGACCTTGGCGTAGTCGTCGGCGAAGCCGATCGCGCCGAACGCCACGGTGACCGACAGCGCGAGCCACACGAAGCGGTTGGTCAGGTCGCACCACAGGAGCGTCGAGACCATCAGGCAGAACAGGATCAGCGAGCCGCCCATCGTCGGCGTGCCCGCCTTCTTCTTGTGGGTCTGCGGGCCGTCCTCGCGGATCGTCTCGCCGATCTGGCGCGACTTGAGCTTCTCGATGAACCACGGCCCGACGATGAACGACAGGATCAACGCGGTGATCGCCGCGGCGATGATGCGCGTCGACGTGTACCGGAAGATGCGGAGGAAGCCGATCTTCTCCGAGAGCGCGCCGTAGAACAGATGGAACAGCACTAGACGCTTCCTCCCCGCAATGCCGCGAGCACGCGCTCGAGCTTCATGCCGCGCGATGCCTTCAAGAGGATCCAGTCGCCCGGCTGGGTTCGCGCGAGCGCGCGGCGCGCGGCGATCGTCGGATCGGCCGCGACCTCGGCGCCGGTCGTGGCGGCGTCGACGACCCGCCCGGCCTCCGCGCCGAGCGCGATCACGCCGAGCCCGAGCGCCCGGGCCAGCGCGCCGACCTCGGCGTGCGCGGCTGGGCCGTGCGCGCCGAGCTCGAGCATGTCGCCGACGACCGCGCGCCCCTGGGTGCCCCCGCTCGCCGAGCGCTCGGCGAGCGTCCGCAGCGCCGCGGCCATCGACGCCGGGTTGGCGTTGTAGCAGTCGACGATCACCTT
>JAPLLF010000700.1 GCA_026387715.1 Pseudomonadota bacterium | reverse complement strand
CGAGATCGCTGACCAGTTGCGCCGCGCCGCCGAGTCGCAACCCCTCAACATCGCCGAGGGCGCCGGTCGCACGTCGCGACCAGACATCGCGAAGCACTACACGATCGCTCGGGGCTCGGCGATGGAGTGTGCCGCCATCCTAGATGTGATGAAGATCCGCCGCACGCTCAAGCCTCACCGATACGACCGCGGCATCGACCTGTTGACCAGCGTCGTTGCGATGCTGACCAAGATGATCTGATCTGTTCCGGAGGGTCGACGACAACGATCGGCGAGCCTGGGGTCAACCTCTACGTGCCTCTACGTTGGCCGTTCAAAGCGTCAAGGCTGGGGTCGACGTCAAACGCGTCAACGTCAACGTCCGTGCCTCCCTCTCCCCAACCCTTTGAACTACAGTTCTTGAGCCAGCGTTCGCGCGGTGGCGATCAGAGCTTGAAGGTCCCGCCAGTGGCGAAGGCGAGCGCCACGAACGCGGCGTCGATCACGAGACCGATGCAGGCACCGACCCCCATGCTCTTGAGCACCGAGGTGGGCGGCTTCTCGCCGCGCTCGACGCGCGGATCCGAATTCTGACTCTGCGCGTACACGCCACCGGCGGCGCCGGCAAACAGCGTGCAGCCCGCCAGCGAAACGCAGAGCGCGAGGGAGATGGTCCGGGTGGCGGTCCTCATGGTCGTAGGGTCGCACGAGGCGTGCACCGGCAATTATGGACATCGCGCGTGGAACGATCGCGTACCCGTTGCCCGCCAAGTGCCACTTCGCGAAGGTCAGGGTTCTAGAGCGTCGGCCAGGCGTCGATGCGGCGGCGCTCGTCTGGCGGCAGCCGGTCGACGACCCACCGCCAGGTCGCGTCGGGGACGATGACGAGGCCGTTGCCATGGCGGGCGTGCGTGCCGATCGGCGGCGCGAGGCCGGCCACGCCGCGCGCGCCGACCAGCGCGTCGTCGAGCGCTGAGCCCGCGCCGACGAACGACAGCGGCAGCAGGTAGACCCGATCGCGCGCCTGCTCGGGCCGGAGCGCCACCGGCGCGCGCGTGTACCACGCGACCATGAACGCGATGTGGCGCTCGGGGACGATCGCCGTCGCGCCCGCGGGGAGCTTGCCGCGCGCGTTGATCACCGCGGACACCATCGCGGGGTGCGGGACGACCTCGCCGTCGACGTGCGTGCGCGCCGGGCTGGCGCCGACGAGGCCGATCGCGATCGCCAGCAGCAGGGCGTCGCCGTCGAGGGCGCGCAGGTTGCCGATCACGAGGCGCGCGAGCATGCCGAGGCACAGCGCGTAGGGTACGTACGCCGCGATCCGCAGGCGAAACCCGAGGCCCTGCGGATCGTCGACGGCGAGCCACGGCAGCCCGATCAGGATCGCGAGGCCGGCGATCGCCCACGCGGTCGCGCGGACGTGGGCCGGCGGGGGCGTGCCGAGCCACGCGGCGAGCCGCGGCGAGCGCCGGTGCGCGACGAGCAGGGCGATCACGCCGAGCCCCGCGACCAGCCCGGCGAGCGCCTCGTGGTCCATCGTCAGCGTGAGGTGGCGGGTCGCGAGCGCGGGGGCGTCCCAGCGGGCGTGGCCGGACCACAGCCCCCCGATCAGCGCGAGATCGTCGGGCGACACGAACCGGCGCGGCGCGGCGAGGCCGACGACGAGCGCGAGCGCGCCGACGGCGGTCGCGAGGCCCACCACCAGCTTGCGGTGGTCGCGCGCGGCGACGACGATCGCCGGCAACGTCGCGAGCACGACGAGCGCCGCCGCCATCTTGTGCGCGAGCCACGCCGCGACCACGCCGAGGATCGCGGCGGCGATCCGCCCCGTCGTGCGCCGATCGAGCGCGCGCAGCACCAGCCAGATCGCGAGCAGCGCGACCGCGAGGCCGAGGCCGTTCTTGACGAACTCGACGGTGAGGTAGGTCGAGCCGAGGCTCGTCGTCGCGAGCGCCGCCGCGACGAGCCCGGGCCCGCGGCCACCGCCGAGCCGCGCGCCGAGCAGGTAGGCCGGGATCGCGACGAGCGCGCCGCCGACGCACGCGCCCAGCTTCGCGCCGACGATCGGGTCGGTCGCCGCGGCGAACGGCGCCATGAACCACAGCGTCAGCGGCGAGGCCGGGTACTGCAGGTGCCCGGTCTCGAGCAGCGAGCGCAGCTGGATCGGGTAGAAGTAGCCGTCGATGCCGACGGGGAACGGCGACGCCGACAGCAGCTGCCAGCGTCGCCAGGCCGACAGCGCGACGAGCGCGCCGACCGCGAGCACGGTGACCAGCCGCGGCACCCAGGCGGGGACTCGATCGCGCCAGGCGGTCACCCGGACGATGCTGCCACGGTATAGTCCGGGTGCATGCCTGCCGCGGTGGTCTTACTCTCGGGTGGTCTCGACTCGACGACCGCGCTCGCCGTCGCACAGTCGCGCGGCTTCGTCTGCCACGCGTTGACCGTCAAGTACGGCCAGCTCCACGAGGTCGAGCTGGCCGCCGCGGCGCGCGTGGCCGCGCGGTTCGGCGCGATCCATCGCGTCGTCACCGTCGATCTCGGGACGATCGCGCGGTCGGCGCTGACGTCGGCGGACGTCGCGGTGCCCAAGGATCGCTCGCTCGCCGAGATCGGCGCGCCCGGCGACGTGCCGTCGACCTACGTCCCCGCCCGCAACACCGTGCTGCTCGCGCTCGCGCTCGCGTGGGCCGAGTCGATCGACGCGCGCGACCTGTTCGTCGGCGTCAACGTGCTCGACGCGAGCGGCTATCCCGACTGTCGGCCCGCGTTCGTCCACGCGTTCGAGGCGCTCGCCCAGGTCGCGACCCGGACGGGCGGATTCCACGTGCACGCGCCGCTGATCGAGCTGACCAAGGCCCAGATCGTCGCGCTCGGGATGTCGCTCGGGGTCGACTACGCGATGACGCACTCGTGCTACGCGCCGATCGGCGACGGGGCGTGCGGGCGGTGCGATGCCTGCCAGCTCCGGCGCAAGGGCTTCGCCGAAGCAGGCGTCAGCGATCCCACGCGGTACGCTATGCTCGCGCCATGGTGCGCCGTGACGACGACGACGGGAACGACCCGCTGAAGTCTCGCTGCGCTTCTCCCGTGGGTGAAAGTCCCACCTCGGAAAGCGTCGGAGCACCGAGTAGCAGGTCGCCGGAGCCGCGAGAGATCGCGGAGGCCG
>JAPLLF010000116.1:1754-13833 GCA_026387715.1 Pseudomonadota bacterium | reverse complement strand
CTTCGGCATCAGCCCGGCCACCTCCTCGGTGGTCAGGTTGCGCCAGCGGCCGACGGGCAGCTCGCCGAGCCGCACGTGCATGATGCGCACGCGGCGGAGCGCCACGACCTCGTAGCCGAACACCTCGCACATCCGGCGGATCTGCCGGTTGAGCCCCTGCGTCAGCGTGATCCGGAACAGCTTCGCGCCGAGCTTCTCGAGCTTGCAGCGCTTCGTGGTCGCGTCCGACAGCCGCACGCCGCCGGCCATCTTCGCGATGAACTCGTCGTCGATCGGGCGGTCGACCGCGACCACGTAGTCCTTCTCGTGCGCGTGCTCCACGCGCAGGACCTCGTTGACGATGTCGCCATCGTTGGTCAGCAGGATCAGGCCTTCGGAGTCCTTGTCGAGCCGACCGATCGGGAAGATGCGCTCGGGGTGATCGACGAAGTCGATGATGTTGCCCGCGACGCTGCGCTCGGTCGTGCACGTGATGCCGATCGGCTTGTTGAGCGCGATGTAGGTCGGCTTCACCGTCTTGCGCGCCTCGCCGACCTGGCTGCCGTCGAGCTTCACGTCGTCGCCGTCGTTGACCTGCGTCCCGACGACGGCGGGCACGCCGTTGATGGTGACGCGACCCTCCTCGATCAACACGTCGGCCTCGCGCCGCGAGCACGCACCACTCTCCGAGAGGAACTTGTTGAGGCGCATGGGGCGTCAGTCGACGGCGGGTGCCGGCGGCGGTCCCTTGCGAATGCGCAGCGGCACGATCGCCGCCCCGCCCTGCGCGCGGTTGGCGAGCTGCCCGCACGCCGCGTCGATGTCGTCGCCGCGCGGCCGGCGCAAATAGGTCGCCATCCCGAGGCGCTTGCACTCGTTCTGGAACGCATCGACCGCCGCGTCGCTGGGGCGCGCGTAGGGCGCCTCGGGATGCGGGTTGTACGGGATGATGTTGACCTTGCACTTCACGTCGCGCAGCAGCCGCGCGAGCTGCGCGGCGTCGGTCAGCGAGTCGTTGACCCCGGCGAGCAGCACGTACTCGAACGTGATCCGGCGGCGATGCTCGAGCGGATACGCGCGGAGCGCGCCGAGCAGCTTGGCGATGTTCCACTTGCGGTTGATCGGCATGATCTCGTCGCGGATCGCGTCGTTCGCCGCGTTGAGCGAGACCGCGAGGTTCGGCCGCACGAGCTCGTTGCCGAGCCGCTCGAGCTTGGGCACGAGCCCCGACGTCGACACCGTGATGCGGCGCTGCGACAGCTTCGCGCCGAGGTTGTGCGTGAGGATCTGCAGCGAGCGGATCAGGTTGTCGTAGTTGTGGAGCGGCTCGCCCATCCCCATGTAGACGATGTTCGTGATCCGCCGCTCGGGTCCGGCGTCGGCGAGCAGCTTGCGGCCGAGGTACACCTGATCGACGATCTCGCTCGCGTCGAGGTTGCGCTTGAGCCCGAGCTTCGCGGTCGCGCAGAACTGGCAGTCGACCGCGCAGCCGACCTGCGACGAGATGCACTGCGTGGTCTTCTCGCCGTCGGGGATCAACACGCTCTCGATCGAGAAGCCGTCGCGCGTGACGAGCCGCAGCTTCTGCGTCCCGTCGCGCGAGGTCTGGACCTCGGCGACCGTCAGGCTGCCGACGCGCGTGTGCGTGGCGAGCTCGCCGCGCTGGGCCGCCGACAGGTTCGTCATCTCGTCGAAGCTGCGCGCGCCCTTGTCGTGGACCCAGCGCCAGACCTGCTCGGAGCGGAACTTCGGCCAGCCGAGCCGCGCGACCAGCGCCTCGACGTCGACGAGCGTCATCCCGGCGAGATCGGGAAGCTCGGGGGTGGCCGACGGGATCATCGGTGGAGAGCTACCACAGGTACGCCAGGATCACTTGATGGTAATCGTGATCTTCGACGTGAACGTCTCGCGCGGGGCCGCCTTGATCGCCGCCTCGAGCACGGGCCGCACGCAGGCATCGGCGCCGGCGTCCGCGCCCGACAGGCTGCCGCCCGGCGCCTCGAGCTTGAGCGACAGGCTCCCCGCGCTCGGGTCGTCCTCGAAGTCCGGGTTCTTGTAGTACGCCTGCCGCACGCCGATCGTGACGACCAGCGCGTCCTTCTTCGACGTCCCGGTGAAGGTCTGCCAGCACGTCATCAGCGCGGGCTTCTGCTCGTCGAGCTTGGCGCGCACGGCGCTGCCGACCTTGTCGGGGAGCGTCGGCGAGTCGGCGACGGTGACCGTGACCGGCGCCGGGGGTGGCTTCGCGACGCCCTTCGTCAGATAGACGTCGCTGACCTGCGCGCGCCCGAGCGCGAGCGGATCGAGCCCGCTGTCGCCCAGCGTCGCGAGATCGAGCATCGCCTGGGAGCGCAGCGCCCCTCCCACGGGGACGGCCAGCACGCAGCGATGCAGCACCTTCGCGCCCCGCTCCGCGTACTCCTTCTTGACGTCACGCGCCGCGGCGAGCGTGCCGCCGTACGCGCAGTCGATCTCGGAGGGCAGCTTGACCTTCTCGGTGTCGTAGTGGCCGAGCGCCTCGGTGTACGCGGCGACCGCGCCCTCTAGATCGCCGTGCGCGCGCTGGGTGGCGCCGAGCGCCGCGTAGTAGTCGCCGACCGCGGAGCGCTGCGTGCGCCGACACACCAGGTCGAGGCAGCGCAGCTCGCCCTCGCAGTCCTCGGCGGAGCTACACGACTCGAGCTCCTTGCTCTGGCGAACGACCTTGGGCGGATCGGATGCCTGCGCGCGCGAATCGCACCCGGAGGTCAGGACGAGGGGGACGATGGCGAGCCAGCGTGGATAGCGCACGCCCCGACCATACCTCAGCGACGGCGACGCCGCGCGAGGCCTGGCCCGACGAGCCCCACGAAAGCCGCGCCGGCCTGGCAGGTCCCCGATCGAGCGGTTCGGGCGGAACCGCGGCGCCCGCCGTCAGTGACGCTTGAGCAACTCGCCGAGGGTCTCGCGCACCGCGGGGTTGGTCTCGATCTCGTGGTGCTGGCGCAAGATCGGCAGGACGTCCGCGTTGTCCATCTGCGCGAGCGCGGCGTGCGCGGCCTCGCGCAGGGGGCCGCTCTCCTGCCGGAGCACCATGACGAGGAACTCACCCGCCTCGACCGTCTGGATCTTGCCGATCGACTGCAGCGCCGCCGAGCGCACGCGGGGATCGTTGCTCTCGCGATAGATCCGCGCGAGCGGGTTGAACGCGTGCGGGAAGTGCAACCCGCCGATCGCGACGAGCGCCGCCTCGCGCACCTGCGCGTCGGGATCGCCGAGCGCCTTGCGCACGATCACGAACGAGCGCTTGAAGAACAGGAACCGGAGCGCGCGGACCGCGGCGCGACGCACCACCGGATCGCTCATCGCGAACAGCTTCTCGAGCGGCGACAGCGCGGCGTACGACTGCAGCTCGCCGAGCTGCTCGCCGGTGTGGACGAGCGTGTCGGCGTCGCCGTCGGCGCTCCGCAGCCGGGCATCGGCGAGCGTGAGCAACACGACCAGCGCGCGCCGGCGGATGCCGTTGGGATACTTGAGATCGCCGACGATCGACGCGGCGACCGCGTACGGATCGCCATCCATCTCCCACTCGAGCAGGTCGAAGAACCAGATCTCGGCGTACGCGTGCGCCTGCTTGAGGTAGTCCGGGAGCCCCGGCAGATCGACCGGCGGCGACGCGAGCCCGTGATAGCGCTTCGCGATCGCCGCGAACCGCTTCTTCGCGCGATCGGGGAGATCGAGCGCGGCGAGCCGATCGAAGCACTTCTGGACCGACGCGTAGTCGCCGACCGCCGAGTGCTGGGACGCCGCCGCGAGCAGCGCGTTCTCGGTCATCTGCACCGGCACGCCGGTCTCGACGAACCGCTCCGCGCACCGCATCCAGGTCAACGCGCTCTTGTGCTGGTAGTGACGGTCGTAGGGCAGCCCGGCGCGCGACGCGAACGCCGCGGCCTCCTGGTAGAGCGTCGCCGCGGCGTGGAGCTCGTTGCGCTCGAGCGCGATCTTGATGAAGTCCTCGTAGTACTGGAGGACGTAGAACTTGAGGTTGTCGTCGCGCAGCACGCGGATGCAGTTGACGTAGCCCTCGGCGAGGTTCTCGAACTGCGTCTTCTCGCGCCCGAGCTCGAGCAAGATCTGGAAGCAGTCGAACGCGCGCTCCAGCTCGCCGACCTGCTCGAAGTCGTCGGCGACCTGCTCGAGCTTGCGCTGGCTCTCGATCAACGCGCGACGAGCCTCCGACGAGCCGGCCTCGAGGCGCACGGCCGAGCGACCGTAGTTGAAGTAGACGAGCGCGGTCTCGTACGGGCGCGACCCGAGGTGTGGGTGGTGCAACAGGCCCTTCCACGCCGCGCACGCCTCGGGGTAGAGCTTCGCCTTCTCGAACGCGACGGCCGCGTGCACCGGCAGCTTCGCCTGCTGGTAGAGCGTCGCGGCCTCGGGCCACTTCTTCTCGATCTCGGCGATCCGCGCCCGCAGGCCGACGTGCTCGTCGCCGGCGAGCTGCTGGCGCGCCATGTCGAAGTAGTGGAGGTAGAGGTAGATGAACGACGCCTCGCGGCCACGCCCGAGGTGGCGATAGATCTCGCCGAGCCGGCGCAACCAGTCGTCGTACTCGTAGTTGATGACGTGGGTCTGGCCGATCAGCTCGCGGTAGTTGCGCTCGGCCTCGGCCCAGCGGCCCTGCTGCACCATCGCCTCGGCCTGATCGGCCGTGGTCTCGATCGAGTTGAACGCGCGGCGCGCCATCGATCAGGGCTCGCTCTTGGGGGGCGCCGGCATGCGCAGCGATTCGCCGGGTTGCTTCGGCGTCATCGCCCCCATCTTGCGCGACTGGTGGGGGTCGTTCGACACCGTCTGGGTCGGCGCCGGCTTGCGCGGCGTGGAGCGCGTCGCGTCGTCGATGATGTTGAGCGCCTGGCGCTGGCGCTCCGCTCGCGACGTGAGCGCCTCGGCCCCGACGATCTGCTGGCGATCGAGCAGCGGCACGAACTCGGGCAGGTGGTCGCTCGACGGCAACACGATGATGCCGTAGAGGAACGCCTGCTGCTTGAGCGCGGAGATCAGCTCGGGCTCGACGTGACACTGGCCGTGCGTGATCACGTACATCACCACGCGGCGCTTCTGCTCGCGGCGGATCCGCGTGGTCTCGACGAGCAGCTGGCGGAACACCTTGCTGTAGTTGCGGCCGCGCTCGCTGCGAAACGACAGCAGGTAGGGCACCGGCACCTGGCCCGAGCGCCCGATCTTGATGGTCTCGTGCAGCCGGGAGTCGAAGAACCGGACCCAGATCTCGTCGCCCTCGAGCGTGAGCTTCTTGATCAGCGCGAGCGCCAGGCCGCGCGCGAACACCTGGCGCTGCCCCCGCATCGAGGCCGAGCAGTCGATCAACAGGTACTGGAGCCGGCGCTCCTCCTCGCGCTGCTTCTCGCGACCGTAGTACAGCAGCTCGGAGTCGACGACCTTCTGCTCGAAGATCTCGCGATCGTAGGCCAGCTCGGAGAGCACGAGCGAATCGATGTTGCCCTTGCGCTCGATCGATGCGTAGCCGTCGACGGCGAACGTCTGCGAGCCCGTCGTGCGGCGCGTCTCGAGCACGCTCGGCAGGAGATCGAGGGAGAAGTTCGCGACGTCGTTCGCCTCGGGCGAGCCGAGCGCCGCGAAGAGATCGACGAGGTCGATCGCGCCGCCGAGCGCCTCGCTGCCCGACGCGGAGTCCTCCTTGAACAGGCCGAGCAGCCGCACGGTATCGAGATCGATGAGCTCGACCTGCGTGTAGATGTGCATCGACTGCGTGACGAGGTGCTCGACGAAGCCCCACAGGCTCCGCGGATCGAAGTCCCGGAAGTGATCGGCGTAGTCGACGTCGGACAGGATCCCGAGATCGAGCGGCAGGACCTCGACGCCGGCCGTCTTGCTGCGATCGCGCCAGCGGTTGTAGGTGTCGCCGAGGATACGCGACAGCAACACCGCGATCATCTCGTCGCGGAGCCGCAGGCCCGCGAGCCGCTCGGTGACCTCCGAGACGGCGATGTTCTCGAGCAGCTTGCGGTACTGTTCGAGCTGCGGCCGCGTCGCCGCCGGCAGCGAGATCCGCGCGAGCTGCGCCTCGCGCCCGCGCAGCGTGTAGCCGCCGGTGCCGCGCGTCATCGACAGCATCACGCCGATGTCGTGGACCACGAACAGCGGGAGATGCACCCCCATCCGCGCGAGCGAGTTCGCCCACGCCGCGGCGCGCACGTTGGCCATCGGGGTGTCGACCTGGACGTGCGACAGCGCCATGGTCGCGAGCTGCCGCGCCAGGAAGCTGCGACGTTTGTCCGGCGGAATCGGCACGGCAAAGAACGCTAGCACGGGGCGTGGTGTTAGCGTTTCGCGCATGGCGAACCTCTACGAAGCGACCGTCCCGGTGTTCACGAAGTTCCTCAAGAACATGGAGTCGTGGCTCGACAAGGCCGCGGCCTATGCTGACAGCAAGAAGACCGATCCGGAGGTCTTCCTCCAGTCGCGGCTCGCGCTCGATCAGTACGCGCTGATCCGCCAGATCCAGGCGGCGTGCGATCAGGTCAAGTACACGGTCGCGAAGCTCGCGGGCAAGGAGGCCCCGTCGCACCCCGACACCGAGAAGACGCTCGCGGACGTGCGCGCGCGCATCGCCAAGGTGATCGACTACCTCGCGACGTTCACGCCGGCCGACTTCGAGGGCGCCGAGGACCGCGCGTGCACGCACTCGTGGATGGGTGGCAAGTCGCTGCGCGGTGGTGACTACCTCGACCACCTCGCGCTGCCGAACTTCCACTTCCACGCGACGACCGCCTACGCGATCTTGCGCCACAACGGCGTGCCGCTGGGCAAGGGAGACTTCCTCGGAAGCCTCCCGTTCAAGGCCTAGCGCCTAGAGCCCGAACTTCGACGACGCGAACACGGTCTCGAGCAGCTGGTCGACCTCGCGGATCATGCGCGCGGCCGCGTCACCGGGGAGCGACGCGAGCGCGACCTTGATCTCGTTGAGGTTCTTGAGCTGGCTGAACAGCTGGATGTCCGAGAGCTCGGTGCCCGACGTGAGCAGCTCGCGGATGAGGCCGAGCTCGGTGAGCAGATCGTCGAGGCTCGCCGACGGACCGATGAACCGGCGCTCGTCTGGATGCTCGCGATAGTAGGCGTCGACGACCGGGTTGACGATCTCCTCGAGGAGCTCGACCTGATCGAGGTTGTTCCAGATGTGCCGGAGGACGAAGAAGTCACCGTCGTGAACGCGCGTGCGACCGTCGAACACCGCGGACGCGGCGAACAGCTTGAGCAGCTTGACGGCGCGGCGATCCGACACCGAGATGCCCTCGCTGCGGATCTGGAAGATGAGCCCCTTGTACTTGGTGAGGAACTCGTCGGGGAACACCATGAACTTGTCGAAGTTCGACTGGATCACCCGGAGGTCGCGCGCGCTGATCACGGCCTTGATGTCGCCCTGCTGGCGCGGCGGCGGCGTGATGCCGTCGACCGCGCGCCCGGTCATCTTCCGCAGCTCGAGCGAGATGCCCTTCTTCATGAGCTCGTGGAAGTGGTAGCTGTCGAGGTTGTCGGACAGCACCCGCACGAGGAAGCGATCGAACATCGCGGCGAGGTTCTCGTCGTTCGGCACCTCGTTCGACGCCGCGTACAGCGAGATCAGCGGCACCGACACGACCTCCGGCCCGTTCTGGAACTTGCGCTCGTTGATGACGTGGAGCAGCGAGTTCAAGATCGCGGAGTTCGACTTGAAGATCTCGTCGAGGAACACGATCTCGGCGGTCGGCAACATGTTCTCGAGGCGACGCGTGTAGCGCCCCTCGCGGAACGCCGAGATGTCCACGGGCCCGAACAGCTCGTTGGGCTCGGTGAAGCGCGTCAGCAGGTACTCGAAGTACTTCGCGTCGATCAGGCGCGAGAACATGTCGATCATCGCCGACTTCGCGGTGCCCGGCGGCCCGACGATCACCATGTGCTCGCCGGCGATGGCCGAGACCATCATCAGGCGGATGATCTCCTGCTTGTCGAGGAACTGCGCGCCCATCGTGCGCGCGATCTCCTGGAAGGCGGCGGACGCACGGACGACGTCGACGGCGAAGTTTCGAGTGGCGGGCGGCGGCGCGACCATGCAGGGAGGCGAAGGTTACGGCAGTTGTGCGGGAGGAGTCTCAGCGATCGACAGCGAAACGACGTCGCTGGCATCGCGTGGAAACTGCGCCGGTCGGAGGTGGCGCCGCAGGCGTGCGGCCAGCGCATCGATCACCGGCTCTCCGAGCAGCTCGACCGTCTGCGCGCGATGAACCTGCCACCGCGTCGCGAGCTTCGGCTGATCGGCGATCCCCGGTGGGACGGCCAGGCGCGGGTCGACGAGCGCGAGCGCCCCGGGCAACGCGAACAGCGTGGCGAGGCCGCGCGGTCGCTGCGACGCCGCCTCGGCCGCGAGCACGGTCGAGAGCAGCGGACTCTTGCCGTTGAGAACAGCGCGCCGAGGTGGACGAGGAACGCGGCGACCGCGCGGACGTCGCGCTCGTCGGGCGCGCGCTCGAGCATCTGCTCGAACGCGGCGGCGAGCCGCGACGGCCCGAGGATCTGATCGCGGGGCCCCCCGTCGGGCACGAGCCGATAGGCGACCGCGCGCGCGAGCTCGGCATCGCGCAGCAGGAACACCGCGTCCTCCCAGTGCAGCGGCGGCGCCCCTGGATGACTGTCGAGCAGCTGGGTCAGCGGCGTGCGCCGCAGCAGCGTGGCGATCACCGGCGCGGTCTCGGGGACCGCGAGCAGCTCGTCGAAGTCGACCACGGTCGTGTCCTCGCGAACACGCCGCACGCCCTTCCACGCGGTGAGCCGCGCGGGCGGCTTCTGGCCCTGGAAGCGCGCCCTCCCCGTCCACCACGACACCGTCGTGTCGGCGCGGGAGATGTGAAACAGGTTGTGGAGCAGCGCGTGGCGCGCCATCACCCGCGTGCGATTCTGCGTGAGCGGGCGGCTCACCAGCGCGAGCGCGGTGTCGATGATCTTGCGCCGCTGGCGGTCGCTGACCGACCACTTGTCGGCGCGCGGGTGGACGAGGAACAGCGCGTCGTACAGGCCCGCGGCGAGCGCGAGATCGTCGGCGTCGAGCAGGAACGCCGGCGGCCGACACACGAGCGTCGACAGGATCGACGTGCGCGCGTCGTCGACAGCGACCTGCTCGACGCTCGCGTGCGGGAGCTCGCCGTCCCAGCGCTCGACGTCCGAGATCGCGACCGGCGCGCCGACGTGCAGGTCGCCACCTTCGACCAGCGGCCGGACGAAGCCGTCGAGGAACTGCGCCACGTGCAACTTCATGACGGGGTCACTACTTGCCCGGTGGGAGCAGCTTGCGATCCGGGGCGTCGGGGAACCCCCACAACGCGAAGCGCCCGACGGCCTCGTTGACGACGTGCGCGTCGGCGGGCTCGGTCGCGGCGTAGTCGATGGCCTCGACGCGCTCGACCTCCATCTTCGCGAGCGCCTTGCGCTCGAGCGACACGAACGCGCTCTCGGCGATCTGGAACGGGCGTCCAGTCGTCGTGAACACGGTGACCACGCCACCCCCGTGCCCGAGCGCGCGCGCCAGCACGTCGGGCGACACCCGCGGGACGACGTCCATTCCGAGCGGCACGAGCAGGCCGGGCGTGAGCTCGCATAGCAGCTGACCGAGCGGGATCACGTCGAGGTTCTCCGCGCCGATCACGAGGATGCCGCGCTCGGTCGCCGCGACGCGGTGACCGCGCAGCGACACCGGCGGGAGCGCGAACAAGATGCGCTTGAGGCGTGACCCGTGCTCGACGGGAATGAGCGTCGCGACCACGCGGCGCGGCGGGCCCATCGCGCTCGCGAGCTTGAGCTCGACGCCGATCGGCTCGGGAGCCGCGCCGCCGTGCGAGGTGGGATCGCGCGGCTTGTCGAGCTCGAGATCGACGCGCGTGAGATCGCCGATGTCGCTCATCGCCAGCGGCCCGGGCAGCACGTCGACGCGATCCCCCGGCCAGAACACGTGGAACGTCTCGGGCGGAAACACCGACGCGCACGACGCGAGATCGATCGGATGCTGGTAGCCGACGGCGACCGCCGCGTTCGCCCCGGCCGGCCGGAACACGTCGATGCCGGGCGTCCCCAGGAACAGCGCGAGGATCCGCTCGGGCAGGCCGGTCGCGCGGATCAGCATGTAGCCGCGATCGCGCGCATGATCGTCGAACGCCGAGCTCGACTGCGGCGTGAACAAGCCCGCCTGCGCTTCGACGCGATTGCGCCACAGGTAGCGGATGATGCCGTCGGCCAGGCCGCGCGCGACTGCGAGGAACAGCTCGCCTCGCTCGTCCGGATCGAGCTTGTCACCACCCGGGAGCTTGCGGATCGAGAGCCGGAACAGGAGGCGCGCGAACGGGAGATCGCCCTCGCGCAGGTAGCTCTGGGCGAACTCATCGCCGTGGACCATGAAGTCGGTCGACGACGGCATCGTCCCGATGTCGACCGCGTCGTAGCCGTACGGCGAGCGATCATCGCGGTACTTCACGAAGTGCTTGGCCGTCCCCGTGTAGATCGCGCCACCGACGAGCCGACACAGCCGCGCCGAACGATCCGCGGCGTAAGACGACACCGCGGGGATCTGGATGATGATCTCGCGGCTGCCGAGCGCCGTCTTGGCCTTCGTGATCGTGAGGCTCGAGATCAGATCGTCGAGCGACGCCTCCGACGAGTAGAGCCGCAGCCACGAGACCGCACCCTCGAGCGTCGGGAACGTCATCAGGCAGAAGCGACCGAGGACGATGCCGCGCGGATCGGGCGCGATGCCCGGGGTGAAGAAGCGCGTTTGTCCCTGCGCGACGTGCTCGAGAGCCATTGCCCCGAGCGTAGCGGGATTAGTTCGCCTTGGCTTCGCCGTCGTTGCGCATCTGGATATCGACGCGACGATCCTGCGCCATGCTCGCGTCGTCCGTGCCGGTCGCGTCGAGCGCGCCGCGCGTCGTGACCACCACCTGCGTCGCCTGGACGCCCGAGCGCGTCAGGTACGCCCCCACGGTCTCACCGCGGCGCGAGCCGAGGCTGAGGTTGTACTCCTCGGTCCCGCGCGCATCCGCACGCCCGATCAGGGAGATCCCCTTGCCCTTGAGCGCGCCCGTCATCAGGCACGTGGCGATCTGATCGAGGACCTTGCGATCCTCGCTCGTCAACTCGTCCTTGTCGTAGTCGAAGGTCGGCGTGGTCGACGCCGCGGCCGTGATGCCACACACGGCGAGCAGGTCGGCCGACACCGCGAGGCCCGGGCTCACCTTCTGGTCCTTGTCGATCACGGGGGCCGGGCCGTCCTGCTTGGTCCCCACGGGGGCCGGCTTGGTGTCGGGCGTGGTCGCCTTCGGCGTCTCCGCGGCCGGCTTCTTCGAGCAGGCACCGGCGAGCAACAGACCGATGAGAATCAGCGGGGTCTTCATGGGGAGTCTCCTTGGGAATCGATGGCGTGCCACGTTCGGCCAGCCGGCGTGGACGAGGTGCGGAGGATACCGCCGACCACAATGAACGCGAATGCCGGTATGGTCCTTACACATGCAAAGCGTCGGCCTCGTCACTCTGCTCGCCATCTCCGGGGTCGCATGTGGAGGCAAGGACGCGGGTCCCAAGCCGACAAAGGACGACGCGAGCGTGGCCACGCCGAAGGTCGCCCCGCTCGCGATGCCCACGCTCGGCATCGACTCGCCCAAGCGCATGAGCTTCGCGTGGAACGCTGGGCGCGCGCCGTACGAGAAGGCGGTCGCGGCGTACAAGGCCAAGCCGCGCGATTGGTCCGTGATCCGGACGAACTGCGAGGCCGCGATCGCCAAGGATCCGATGCACCTCGACGCCCATCGGCTACTCGGCACCGCGCTCGCGCAGCTGGGCGAGCACGCCGCGGCGGTGGATCACCTCGTCACCGCGATGGCGGGTGACTACTACAAGAACGCGCCGAGCATCCCCGCCGACGAGGATCTCAAGGACTTCCTCGCGACTCCACACGGCCAATCGATCAGCGCGTTGATCGAGAAGCTCGACCAGGAGGCCACCAAGCGCGTCGCGAGCGGCCTCTGGCTGGTCGCGCGGCGCAGCGCGTTCACGGCGAACG
>JAPLLF010000116.1:0-1733 GCA_026387715.1 Pseudomonadota bacterium | reverse complement strand
CTCTACGCGTTCGACCGCGAGACCAAGCGCTACCTCCGGCTCACGCACACCGGCGACCAGGTGGTTGGGTTCGTGCGCGCCCCGACGGGCTCCGAGGTCGCGGTGATCGGGTTCGACAAGCTCGATCGCCCGAAGCCCGATGCGAAGGACGCGCCCACGCTGATCGCGCGGGCGTGGATCGCCGTGCTCGATGCCCGGACGTGGAAGCAGCAGGGCAAGAACGTCTACTTGCCGGCGGCCCGCGAGGTCACGGTCGGCTATGGCGCGGGCGATCAGCTGCTCGCCTCGACGGCGCCCGCCAACGGGCGCTGGGGCGTCGGCGACGCGACCGTGGCGTCGATCGATCGCAGCACCGGCAAGCTCACCCAGGTCCAGAGCGCGCCACCCGAGCCGCGCGTCGCGATCACGCTCGACGAAGGCCACCTCGTTCGCGGCGCCGACGTCGTCACGGCGACCTGGGCCGGTGATCCGCCGACCGCGAGCGCGCTCGCGACCGCCCAGGGCGTGAAGCTCGCCATCCCCGAGTCCGGCACCGTCGCGAAGTCGACGGTATCGGCGTCCGACGCGCGCGTCGCGTTCGCGACCTTCGTCGATCCGTGCAGCAAGGACGCCGCGCCATCGCTGTACGTCGCCGACGCGAAGACCGGCACCCTCAAGCACGTGCTCACCGCGAAGAGCCGGTTCGCGACCCGGTGGCTGGAGCCGAACCTGCTCGCGTACGAGGACGGCGACGGGGCGATCCGGATCTGGGACGCGGCGACCGGGCGCGAGGCGATGAAGCTCGAGAACAAGGTGGGCATCGCGCTCGACGCGCTGTCGCTGGAGGCGTCGCCGCTGTGCAAGCAGGCGCCGCCCACCGTCGAGCCTGGCGTCGGCTCGGGCTCCGACGATTCCCTCCCGCCCGAGGAGCCGGCGACTGGCGGACCGGTCACGACGCCTGGTAAGGAGTAGCCATGCGCATCTACCTCGTTCGTCACGGTGAGGCGGTCCCCGAGGAAGACGCCGGCAGCGATCGCGATCGCTGGCTGTCGTCGCGCGGGCGCGAGGCCGCGCGGATCCTGGGCAAGTTGATGCGCGAGCAGCGCGTGGAGCCCGACGCGATCCTGTGCTCGCCGCTCCCGCGCGCGGTGCAGACCGCCGAGTTGCTCGCGGCGAGCCTCGATCACCTCGGCACGGTCATCTCGCGCCGTTGCCTCGAGCCCGCGGCCCAGCCGCGCGTCGCCGCGGGCGAGGTCCACGCGATCGGCGGCTCGGTGATCGTCGTCGGCCACGAGCCGTCGCTGTCGTCGCTGGGCGCGTTCCTCCTGAACCGGCCGGCCTTCCCGCAGTTCCGCACGGCGCAGTGCTGCGTGCTCGAGGATGGCAAGCCGACGTGGACCGCGCGCGCGGATCTCGATCAGATCCAGGCGTTCTTCGTCGACTGACGGCTACGGCTGCGGCACGGCGCGCCAGGTCTCGGCGACCATCGTCGCGAGGCTGCCCCGATCGATCGCGAGGTACGTGACGCAGACGGTCGCCACCAGCGTGACGATGGCGTGGAGCACGATCGCGCGCCTGGTCCGGCGGACGTCGAGGAGCGCGCCCGAGAGCCACGCGATCGCGAGCCCCGCAACGGCGATCGTGGCGACCGCGTGGGCGACGAGCGGATTGCCGGTGCTTGCGACGACCACGAGCACGAGCGCGATCGGCGCGACGAAGATGACCTCGATCGGCGGGCGTACCAGCCGCCGCCA
>JAPLLF010000928.1 GCA_026387715.1 Pseudomonadota bacterium | reverse complement strand
AAAACACCAAACTTCTAGGCACCGGTAGCGGTTTCGACGCGCTCCAGCGGGCTGTGCTCGGAACGCTCGTTGCTCGCGAGGCCGCGCTCGTGGCACCGTCGGCGGCGATGGGCGAGCATGGCGGAGCGATGAAGGGGTGGCGGGCGATCGTGCTCGTCGAGGTGGTGCGGCCGTGACGGTCGCGTTCGTCACCGGCGGGTCGCGCGGCATCGGGCGCGCGATCTCGATCGAGCTCGGGCGGCGCGGGTTCGTCGTCGCGATCAACTACGCCCGCGACGACGTGGCGGCCGCCGAGGCGGTCACCGCCGTCGAGGCGACCGGCGCGCGCGCGCTCGCGATCCGCGCCGACGTGTCGGATCCCGCGGCGATCGAGGTGGCGTTCACGGAGCTCGACGCGCTCGGCCCGCTCTCGGTGCTGGTGTGCAACGCGGGGATCACGCGCGACACCCTCCTCGGTGCCAGCACGCAGGTCGACTTCTCGCGCGTGCTCGGCGTGAACCTGCTGGGCGTGGTGACGTGTTGCCGCGAGGCGTCGCGCCGGATGGTGAGCCGGCGCGCGGGCGCGATCGTGACCTTGTCGTCGGTCGCGGCCCAGCGACCCGGACGTGGGCAGAGCAACTACGCCGCGTCGAAGGGGGCCGTCGAGGCGTTCACGCGCGCGCTCGCCGTCGAGCTCGCGCCGCGGTCGATCCGGGTCAACGCCGTCGCTCCGGGCATCATCGACACCGCGATGACCGAGGAGCTCCAGGCGCTCGCCCCCGAGAAGCTCGTCGAGCGCATCCTCGTCAAGCGGCTCGGGCGGCCCGAGGAGGTCGCCAAGGTGGTCGGCTTCCTGTGCTCGAACGACGCGAGCTACGTCACCGGCCAGGTGTGGAACGTCGACGGCGGCTTCAAGCTCGAATGACGGCGGTCCCCTCCGTCAACATCGGGCACATGTTCGGAGCCTGTTTTCGACGGAAACCGGTTAGATCACCCCATGCGAAACCTGATCGCGGTGGCGGCGTTCGCCGGTGTGACGCTGACGCTGGCGCTCGCGCCGGCGCCGGCGTCCGCGCAAGTCGTCGACCGCCGCTACGCCGAGGAGCCGACCGACGGCCTCGCGCTGCCGACCGCGCCGCTCGCCGGCGAGCACGACGCGCGGACCACGGTCGTCAACCCCGGGGGGCTCGCGATGCTGCGGGGGCCCGAGCTCGCGCTCGCGCTCGACGTCCAGGATCCGGCGATCGCGACCAGCGCCGGCGCGGGGTTCGGCGCGTACCTCGGCAGCTCGTTCGGCGGTGGCGGGGTGGCGCCGCGGCTCGGGATCGGCCTGGGCCTCGAGTGGTTGCGCCCGCCGCGCGCGCAGGTCGTCCCTGATCCCGGGACGCCGTTTCGCTTCACGATGGGGTTCGCGCTCGGGCTCGGCCCGAACGCCGGCCTCGGCCTCGGCTGGCACCACTTCCACGCCGAGGGCGCGCTCGACGCCGTCGATACCTACGACCTCGGCGTGTCGGGCCGGATCGGGTCGTACGTCGCGCTCGGCGCCAACGTGCGCGACCTCGCGACCTCGCCGATCGGCGGCACCCCGATCCAGCGACGCTACGAGCTCGAGGCGCTGGTCCGGCCGTTCGGCACCGATCGGCTCGACGTCGCGGCCGGCGGCCGGCTCGGCGAGACCCGGCTCGACGTCGATGCGTGGGGGCGCGCGACGGTGCGCGTCGGGCGCGGCGTGTTCCTCCACGCGATGTTCGAGTCGCGCGCGCTGCACACGATCGAGGACTCCGTCGTCGGGATCCGCGACGTCGATGGCCGCGACCAGCGCGCGACGCTCGGGCTCGAGCTGTCGTTCGGCAGGGTCGGCACCACGATGACCGCGTCGGGCCTGCGCGACGACACCCACGCGCATCACTTCCTCGGCGGCCAGTTCGTGCTGCGGGTGTCGGGCGAGGGCCCCACGTCCGTGCTCGGCCGCGACGATCACCTCGAGCGCGTCGACCTGGCCGGCGACCTCGACGTCCGTGCGCTGACCGCGCTCGTGCTGCGGATGCGCGCGATCGCCCAGGATCCGTCCGCGAAGGCGGTCGTGGTGACCTTCGACGGCGTGACCGGGGGCTGGGCGACCCTCGAGGAGCTGCGCGACGAGGTCGTGAACCTGCGCCGCGCGGGAAAGAAGGTGTTCGCGTACCGGGCGCGACTACTTCGTCGCGAGCGCCGCCGACAAGATCTACCTCGATCCCGCGGGCGGGCTGCGGCTCGTCGGCATGGCGGGGACCGCGCTGTACTTCCGCGGCGTGTTCGACATGCTCGGCGTCGCGCCGCAGTTCGAGAAGATCGCGGAGTACAAGAGCGCGCCCGAGCAGTTCACGGAGCTCGGCCCCACCCCGACCGCCGCGACGATGCGCAACGCGATGGTCGACTCGCTGTGGGAGCGCTGGCTCACCACGGTCGCGGCGTCGCGCCGGCTGTCGCGCGACGAGCTGGTGGCGCTCGTCGACGGCGGGCCGTACACCGCGGGGGACCTCGCGGTGATGCCGAAGCTCGTCGACGCGGTGGCCGTGCCCGAGAAGGTCGCGCAGCTCGTGATGGCCGAGGTCGGTGGCGTGCTGCCGGTGTCGACCCCCACGGTCGATCGCCCCGAGCGGTGGACGCGTCCGGGCATCGCGGTGATCTACGTCGACGGCGACATCACCGACGGCTCGTCCAAGCGCATCCCGCTGATCGGCAGCTCGCTCGCCGGTGGCGAGACGCTCGTGCGGGCGGTCGCGGAGGCGCGGGCCGATCCGCGCGTCGGGGCGATCGTGCTGCGGATCGACTCGCCGGGTGGCAGCGCGCTCGCCTCGGAGCTGGTGTCGCGCGAGGTGTTCGCGACGCGCGGCGTCAAGCCGATCCTGTGCTCGCTGTCCGACGTCGCGGCGTCGGGCGGCTACTTCATCGCCGCCGGCTGCGATCTGATCTTCGCCGAGCCGATGACGATCACGGGCTCGATCGGCATCTTCTCCGGCAAGTTCGATCTCGGCGGCCTGCTCGCCAAGCTCGGCATCACGACCGACACCTACAAGCGCGGCAAGCACGCGGACGTCGAGAGCATGTACCGGGCGTACACCGACGAGGAGCGCGCGACGCTGCTGCGCAACCTCCGCTACTCGTACGGCCGCTTCGTCGGCGCGGTCGCCGAGGGGCGCGGCATGAAGAAGGACGAGGTCGACGCCGTGGGGCGCGGTCACGTGTTCACCGCCGCGGACGCCCAGCCGCTGCGGCTCGTCGATCGGTTCGGCGGCCTCGGCGCGACGATCGACGAGGCGAAGCAGCGGATGGGCGTCGCGGCCGCGACCCAGGTCACGCTCTACGAGCTGCCCGACGTTCCCTCGAGCCTGCTATCGACGATCACCGGCCTGCTCGGCGCGTCGGCGACGACGACGCTCGAGCTGCCGCAGTTGCCGGGGATCCGCGAGCTGCTGCGCGGCCTCCCGGCGTCGGTCATCGCGCAGCCGAACGCCACGCAGGCGCGGCTGCCGTTCGACCTCGACTGGCAGTAGTCAGCGCGTCGACGCCGGGCGCGCGCCGAAGATCGCGGTGCCGATGCGGACGTGGGTCGCGCCGCACGCGATCGCGATCTCGAAGTCGCCGCTCATGCCCATCGACAGCACGGGCAGGGGCGCCCCGAGGTCGTCGCGCAGGCGCTCGCGCAGCGCGCGCACGAGCTCGAAGTGCGGCCGACTGGCCTCGGGATCGTCGTCGGGCGGCGGCATCGTCATCAGGCCCACGAGCGGCGCGACCGCCGCGATCTGCGGCGCG
>JAPLLF010000178.1 GCA_026387715.1 Pseudomonadota bacterium | reverse complement strand
AGGCTTGCCCGGATCGAGCAGCGCGTTGGGGATCGTCTCGCCCCGCTCGCTGATCGCCCCACCCCGCTGACAGGCGACCAGCGCGCCGAGGCCCAAAACAACCCCGATCCAGCGCATCAGCGGATCTCGAACCGCCACGCGCCGTGCTCGACGTCCTCGACGCACTCGACGTGCGGATCGTCGTCGTGGAACACCAGCGTCGGCTTGCCGGCGTTGCCGGGCCGCGCCTCGCCCTCGCGGGGCACGCCCCACTTGTGCGTGAACAGCTCGAGCAGCGTGTCGCGCGCCTCGGGGTGCGGCTTGAACGGGATCGCGAACTCGAGCTTGGCGACGCGGCCACCGGCGAACACCAGCTGGATGCGCGTGCTGAAGCGCTCCCACTCGGTCGGCTGGAGGACGAGGAAGTGCTCCTTGCCAGTGGTGACGACCTCGACCTCGGCGCTGTCCTTGTAGGCGCGCTTGACCTCGTCGAGCGTCTTGCCTAGCACCGGCTCGGGGAGGGCGTCGATGCGGTCCGGCTGATCGCCGAGCAGGTCGGCGGCCGGCAGGTAGTTGTCGTACGCGAGGTCGTGGCTGTAGCCGAGCGCGTCGCGCAGGGTCGCGCGCCAGCGCGTCGTCGGGTCGGGCCACACGAGCACGTGCTTGCCGACCGGCTCGGTCGCGTGCCAGCCCTCGCTCCACGCGTCCTCGATGAGCTTCTCGGCGTCCTTCGGCAGGTTGAGGTAGATCGCGCGCACGGTGCCGAGCTTGTCGTCGATCGCGACGAACTCGCGCACGCCGTCGACCCCGGTCGCGATCCCCGCGCGGACGTCGACGACGCCCGGCGCGATCGCGCGCGCGTCGGCGAGCTTCATGCCGATCTTGAGCTTGCCGAGCGGCCCCGGCGGCACGACGTGGGCGCCGAAGAACTCGGACGCGAGCACGTGGTACGGGACGTACTCGACGAGGCAGTTGCGCTCGATGCAGTCGAGCTTGACCTTCCAGCCGCTCGCCTCGCTCGCCCACGTGGTCTCGGGCTGGCCGAGCGAGTCGCGCGAGATCGACGGCTCGCCCCACGCGCGGGTGAGCAGCTCGCGCGCCGCGTCGCGCCCCTGCACGATCGCGACGATCGACGACACCGTGCCGGCGTCGACGCGGACGGCGAGCGTGATGTTGCTGGTGCCGGTGTCGAGCACGAGCTCGTCGCGCACGCCCTTCCTCGCCGGCTCGCGCAGCTCGGGCACCAGGCGCTTGGCGTCGGCGACGCTCATGCCGGGCTGGATCTTGGTGAGCCCGCGCGGCGGCTCGATCGTGGGGCCGAAGAACTCGATGGTCGCGGCCGGCGCGGACCCGCAGGCGGCGAGGGCCGCCCACGCGAGGATTCCGAGCCGACTCATTGGTAGATCTAACCTTCTACCGTCTTGCGACGGTTGTGAGTAAGACCCCCGTTCAAACCGTGCGTGCGGATTTCCCGCACACGGCTTACCGGTGGTCGTTCAGGGCGCGACATTTGCGCGTGACCGGGATAGCGGA
>JAPLLF010000791.1 GCA_026387715.1 Pseudomonadota bacterium | reverse complement strand
GCTCGAGCAGGCGCTTCGACACCGAACACAGGTAGCTCGGCAACAGCCGGCCCTTGTCGGTCTCGAGGAAGGCTGGAAGCCCCCCCGGGAAACGTGTCGAACATCTCGATCGACTTCGACAGCGCCGCGATCCGCGAGCCGCGGACCTGCTCGCCGATCACCGACACGGACACGTTGAGGCTGTTGAGCACGTTGCCGACGTTGTGGAGCACGCCGGTGGCGACCTCGGCCATGCCTGCCATGCGCGACAGGGTCAGCAGCTCGCGCTGCATGGCTTCGGTCTCGGCCGCCGCGACCTGACGCGCGCCTTCCCGACGCTCCAGCTCTGCGGTCATCTGGTTGAGGTAGTCACGCAGATCGCCGAGCTCGCCTGGAGGCGTGATCGCGAGCCGATCGGCGAGCGCCCCGCCCGCCACCTTGCGCGAGAAGTCCATCATCGCCCGGATCGGCGACACGAACGATCGGGCGAAGCTGATCGAGTAGCCGAGCGCGCCGAGCCAGAGCAACGTCACGCCGATGCCGAGGCGCTGCGCCCACCGCCCGAGCGCGTCCAACCGAGCGGTGCTGAACACGACCGAGACCGAGCCCAGCTCCAGGCCCTCGAGGCTGATCGGCGCCCACGTCCAGATGCCCTCTTCTCCGGTCACGGCCTTGTGGGGGGCGCCGGCGAACACGTCGTGGTCGGGCGCCGCGCCACGCGACGCGACGATCGTGCCGCGGACGTTGCGGACGACGATGTACTCGAAATCCGGATCGTGCGCGATCTTGTCGAGCTGGGGGGCCATCAAGCTCGCGTCCTCGGCGGCGAGCGCCACGTCGAGATCGCCGCTCGCGGAGTGCGCGACCCCCTGGCTCCGGTCGCGCAACAGCTCCTCGAACATCGGCAGCACCGAGCGCTCGAACGCCCAGAAGCCGAGCGCGAACAACACCCCGAACACCGCGAGCTGGGCGGTGCTGAACAGGAGGAGGCGATGACGCAGGCGCATGTCGTACTCCCTGGATCGGCCATCTTCGCTCAATGGCAACTCACGATCCCCAGGTTGGCCGATACAGCCTGTGTGAGTGATGGAGCCGTGCCCCCCGAGCCGTCCGCCTGGATCCCACGCGTGCTGTTCGTGGACGACGATCCCAACGTCCTGCGCGGAATCGGCAAGGCCCTCCGCCGCCAGAAATGGGACATGGTGTTCGCCACCGGCGGCCCGGCTGGGCTGGAGGAGGTCCGCCAGCGGGGCTTCGACGTCGTGGTCTCGGACATGCGCATGCCGGAGCTGGATGGCTGGGGGCTCTTGCGCCAGGTGCGCGCGCTCGACCCCACCACCTTCCGCATCATCCTCTCGGGTTACTCCGAGCTGAACACGGTGCCGCACACACCGTCGATCGCACCACCCCTCGCTCACCAGCTGTTCGAAAAGCCTTGTGATCTCCGGGTGCTCGCGGCCGCTGTTGATGGCAGCCTGATCCCGTCGCGTTTTGACGGTTGGGGTCGCCGAGCGGCGGGATAGTCGCGCCGTCGAGGATCTCGCCGTTAGGATCGATTCGC
>JAPLLF010000586.1 GCA_026387715.1 Pseudomonadota bacterium | reverse complement strand
CACGACCACGACCACGACCACGACCACGACCACGACCACGACCACGACCACGACCACGACCACGACCACGACCACGCCGACTCGGCATGACCTCAGTAGCGGACGCGCACGCCGATCGTGATCATCCGCCACATCGTGCTCGGCGACAGGAACACGACCACCGCGGCGTTCGGATCGGTCGGGTGCGGCAGCCAGCTGACCACGAGGTCGATCATCACGACCCCGGGCAGCGCGACGTCCGACGCGCGCGCGAGCTCGCCCACCGGCAGCCACTGCCCCGGCGCGCGGATCATCAGCGACCGCGCGAACGCCGCGTGCCGCGGATGCTTGACCAGCGACGCACACGCCTCGCCGGGATCGACGGCGTGCTCCACCGGCCGCACGGGCAACGGCGTCGGCTCGAACGCGGGCGGCGTGACCGGTGGCGGGAGATCGGCGTGGATCGTCATCCGCGACGCGCTGTCGCCGGCGTCGATCCCGGCCGCGACCAGCGTGTGCCCCGAATGCCCGGCGCGCTCGCGATCGCTGCGGAACGCCGCGTAGGCGCTGGCGTGGCCGCGCAGATCGTCGAGCGCGTGCGCGACCTCGGCCATCGACTGGAACCGCGCCTCGCGCGCCTTCTCCATCATCCGCATGCACAGCGACTCCCACTCGAACGGCACGCCCGGGTTGCGCTGCGACGGCCGATCCGGCGTCTTCGTCAGGTGGCCGAGCAGGATCTCGCCGAGGTCGCCGCCGTACGGCAGCGTGCCGGTGAGCATCTCGTAGAGCATGACGCCGAGCGAGTAGATGTCGCTGCGGTGGTCGATCGCGCCCTTGCCGTCGCACTGCTCGGGGCTCATGTATGCGGGCGTGCCGATCACGACGCCGTACTGCGTGCGGTGCATGCCGGGCACGGGCGCCGCGAGCTTGGCGGTGCCGAAGTCGAGCACCTTGACGAACAGCGGATCGAAGCTCCGGTGGCACAGGTAGATGTTCGACGGCTTGAGGTCGCGGTGGATGACGCCCTTGCTGTGGCAGGCGACCAGCGCCGACGTGATCTGCGCGAGCACGTGCGCGATGTCGTCGAGGGTCATCCCACCCCGACGCATCCGCTTGTCGAGGCTCTCGCCGCCCAACGACTCCATCATCAGGTACGTGCGCGGGCCGGTGGGCGTCGCGATCGTTCCGTAGTCGATGATCACGATGATGTTGGGGTGGCCGATCTCGGCGGCCGCCTTCGCCTCCTGGAAGAACCGCGCGACCTGATCCGGATCGCGGGCGTTCTCGTCGTGCAGCACCTTCACGGCGACCTCGCGGTCGATCAGCACGTTGCGGCACGCATAGACCGCGCCCGTGCCTCCCGACCCGAGCTCGCGCTCGACGATGTAGCTGCCGATCTGCTGGCCGATCAGGTTCACGCGATCTCGTCTTTGCCAGCGGCGTGCCCGCCCCGCGTGCGCGCCCGCGTGGGATCCACGCCAGACTGGCGCGGACACGGCGGAGCGCGCAAACCACGCGCGGTCTGGCCAGCTACTTGAGCGGGAGGAACTCGACGCCGATGAACGGGATGATCGGCAGCCCGGGGACGTCGGTCTCGGTGAAGCCGTCGTCCGCGAGCTCGCGCCCCTCGACGTTCCTGCGGTTGGTCGCGTTCTGGAGGTCGACGTAGAAGTTGATGTCGCCCCAGCAGCGATGCCACCGCCGATCCGCGCGGAGATCGAGCGCGACGAACGTCGGCAGGTTGCCGGCCCACGGCACCTGCTGCACGGTCCCGTGCACCAGCCGCTGCGGGCTGTAGGGCACGCCGCTCACCGCCTGGACGCGCGCCCCGAGCCGCCAGTGGCCGAGCTGGATCGACGCGGCGAGGTTGAGGTTGTGCACCTGATCG
>JAPLLF010000296.1 GCA_026387715.1 Pseudomonadota bacterium | reverse complement strand
AGCAACATCGCAACCTGCTGCTCCAGGTAGGCGATTCGCTCGTCGACAGCGCTCACCCATACGTTAGATCACGCCTCGATCAACCTGTCGATCCCCACCCCTCCAGGGAGAGATCCGGACTCCACCCGGTGAACGCGTACTTCCAGAACTTATCTCCAACCGTGCTTTCTGTGAACGCCTCAGCCTTTTCAGCGCCGACGAGGAGAGTCAGGAGGATATATGCTCTTGCGATTATGCGTCTCATTGTCCACCTCCAACGAGAGTGGAGATATCGGAGGATGAGAAGCCCTCGTTGTCGATGCTGAACTGTTCGCCATCCAATAGCATGACGCTCCCTTCGTCCAGACCTCTCCATACCGGCGCATCGCGGCCGCGATGCATTACGATGTATTCACGGCCGATTACGAAATTTGGTTGATCGGAGAATGGTGTGAGTTGGTCTCAAAAGATCTCAAAATATGACGGCGTAGTGTATCCCTTGATAAGTGAAGTGGACAGAAGGGAGAATTGCGTGTGTGCAAGGCCATCGCTATCGAGAGAGACTACGGAGGATCCGATCGTGGCTCGGATGATTGCTTGGGCTCGCCCAATGTCGTAGGTGAGTTGCCCACGAGGAGAGCGATGTGGGAGAGCTGCAAGTGCAGCCTGAATTGATTGATCGGCGACGCGCGGGTCTTGGGGTTGATCGGGGTTGGGATTCATCACGCTCTCTCCGGCCGGACGAGCATCTTGCCCTGCGTCGACGACCGTTCGACTGAACGGAACGTTCGAGGCCTCCAACAAGGCGTCATCGGCGTTACACGCCTGCGACAGTGTCGCAGGCAAGAGTACGAGCGCCAGCAGTTTAGCCATTCGAGAGACGATAGAGAGTCGCGGATCCGATGTCGACCGATTCGCAGCACCAAGCGCGACGCACTACTCGGCTTGCTGACGCTTCTTGCCGCTGGGCTCGCTTGGACGAGAGCGCGCTGCGCTGAGCAACGATGGCCGCGCGAGCGGCATCTTGAGCTGTGCCCACGTGACTGGCTTGCCACCCGTAGTCGACGAGCCCGTCGAGCTCGACCTCGAGCTTGGTGGGTTCACGGTGCCGCTGAGCGGTCGACGACACGATCGTCGAGGTCACGCAGCCAGGGTCGCATCACTCCACGAGCCGCGGAAGACGGGGCTCGTGCAGCGGATGCCTTGCACTTGAGTTTGTGCGGTAGTCTGTGTGCGTGAGGTGTCCGCTCGTCGTGTTGACCGGCTTCCTCGGCGCGGGCAAGACCACGCTGGTGAACCGGCTGCTCGCGCGGCGCGCGGCCGCCGGCCAGGGGCAGGCCAAGCTCGGCGTGATCGTCAACGAGCTGGGCGAGGTCGGCATCGACGGCGCGTTGCTCGGCGGCGGCGATCGCGCGCGGCAGGTCGAGCTGCCCGGCGGCTGCGTGTGCTGCGTGCTCGGCGAGGAGCTCGATCGCACGCTCGTCGACCTGGTGGACCAGAACCCCTCGATGGAGGCGATCCTGCTGGAGACGACCGGCGCGGCGGAGCCAGTGCCGATCACGTGGGCGGTCGAGCGCGAGCCGGTCGCGTCGAAGATCCGCACCGCCGCGATCGTGACGGTGGTCGACGCGGTCAACCTGGTCGCGTCGCGCCCGGTGTCCGCCGCGGTCGACGCGCAGATCGCCCACGCCGACGTCGTGCTGGTGACCAAGGCCGAGCTCGCCACGCCCGCCGAGCTCGCGGGCGCCCTCGCCGCGATCGCCGCGCTCGCGCCGCGCGCGCTGGTGCGCCGGGGCTCGACCGACGAGCACGCGGCCTGGCTCGATGAGATCCTCGCGGATCCGCCGATCGCCGCACCGTTGGCGCCGCCGATCGGGCAGGAGCATGTCCATACGGACGCTTGTCGGCATCCCGACATCGCGCACGGAATCGACAGCGTGTGGATTCCCGCACCAGCGACGTTCGATCTCGAGGATCTCGAGGACGCGCTGGCGTCGCTCCCCGGCAACTACGTGAGGATCAAGGGGATCATCCGGGCGGTCGACCACCGTCAGGGGGATGACGCGGCGGTCGGGTGGTTCGCGATCCATCGGGTCGGCCTGCGGGTGTCGTCCGAGCCGATCGAGCTTGTTGATCTTGGAGATCATGAACAAGCACGAGTGGTTGCGCTCGGCCCCGGGGTGCGACGGGACGAGCTGGTGGCGCAGGTCGGCGGCTGATCCGGAAAGAGGCATCCCGCTTGCTTCTCTGGGGGTCAATCCGATGATGCCTGCCAAGTTCGCCCACACCGCCGTGCCGCTCCTCGCGGTGTCGGCCGCCGTGGGCCTCGCGCTGGGCGGGTGCAAGTCGGACAAGATCGAGGTCAAGCCGGCCTCGGCGGGCGACTACAACCACGCCGCGCTGCAGGCCGCGGTCGACCGCTTCGTGGTCGCCGGGCGCACGCCGGAGGCGTACGGCGAGCTGTCGCGCGCGGTGTCGTCGCTGCGCGCCGGCATGGATCGCGCGGTCGCCGAGGAGGCCGAGCTCAAGCTCGTCGTGCTCGCGCTCGGCCCGATCAACAGCACGCTCGCCAGGCCGCCGGCGACGCACGTCGAGGAGCTCGGGCTGACCGTGTGGCCGACGCTGCTCGCGCCGAAGATCGAGTCCGACACGATCGTGCTCAAGCGCGCGGTCGACGCCGCGGATCTGATGCCGAAGCCCGACGAGGATCCGCACGCCTACCTCGAGCGGCTGTGCGGCGGCCGGCTCGAGAGCGACTGCAAGCACGTCGTCCCCGAGCAGCAGGGCGCCGTCGTCGAGGCCCTCGCGCTCCACCGCGCGACCGAGCGCGTGCGCGACGCGGTCGCCGCGTGCCTGACGTGCGGGACCGATCCGGGCTGGCACACCGCGGTCATCCAGTGGGAGCAGATCGATCGCGCGGCGACCACGTCGATCGACGAGCTGCGCCGGCGCGGGGATCCCGACAACTGGCCGGTGGCGGGCTCCGCCGCCGAGCCCGCGACCGAGCTGCCCGAGGCCGTCGTGTCGGCCCGCGGCGAGTTCGTCGTCGGTGGGCACATGTACGGTCCGAACCAGCAGCGCATCGACATCCTGAAGGAGCTGCGCGGCAACGCAGACGCCCTCGCCCTGCAGGTGCGCCCCGACACGACGATCGCGCAGCTCCGTGCCGTCCTGGCCGACGCCCGGAAGGCGGGCGTGGTGCGCTGCGCGATCGTCGCGCGCGAGCCGGTCTACCCGTGGCGCAAGAAGCTCTACTGGGTCGCCGAGGGCAGCGGGATGCGCGCGAACCTGCGGCCGACCGACTCGGTGCAGCTGCTCATCCACGCGGTGGACGAGGTCAACGGGCCCGGCACCGTCGCGCGCGTCGACTAACGGAGCGCGCGCTCGGCAGCCACACGTGCGAGCTCGCCGAACAAGTCGGAGATGAGATCGAGGAAGTTCGACCGCAGCCGTTCTGGATCACCCATGACGTGCGTCATCTCGTAGCGATAGCGTTCGACGAGGATGGTGAGTTGGAATGGTTGGGCCCTGTGAACTTCACGAAGCTGTTCGAAGTCGGTGTCGTACGCGCGCAGGGACTTGCTCAGCGCGAGATCATGTCGTTCGAGCACGTGGATCTGGAGTCGCTCGAGATCGGGCCTGAACCGAACGAGACGATCTTCGGCATTCCACGGAAGATCGGCGACGGTGGCAGGCGCGATCACGAGCGGAACTCCGAGCTCGTGGATCGCCGCTTGGATCGCGCGCTCGAGCCCGAGCGACAGCGGCTCGCGCGTGTCGACGTCCTTCGTGCTGAAGCTGGAGCCGTGAATCGCGGCGGCACATCCGCCGAGGACGATCAGGGTAGCAGGGACCTGCAGATGACGATCGATCGCCTCGAACACGAGCTCGATCTCGTCGAGCGAGAACTTGCGTAGCCTGGAGGTCACACGAACTTCTCGAACAGGGTCCTAAACGCGTCGAGATCCAGGTTCATGCGAAAACCCCATTTCGTGGCCAACGCGAAGTCGCGAGGAGTGGATCGCTTCGAGCCTGCAACCAGAAAGAAATCGCGGAGCGCGGTGACGCGGCGGTCTCGAAGGCCTTCCGCGAGTCCGCCCAACCGGCGGTCTCCCCCCAGCTCGCCGGCGAGCTCGACGAAGAATCCCAGCGCGTGCTTGTCGTCCGCAAGGATGAAGGCGTGCGTGAGCACGTGGGCGTCGAGCTCGTCGCGGAGGTTCCACACCACCAGTGGGAGGCACCGAGTCACCGTTGGATTTCGTCGAGCGAGTGCGACGCCTCGCCACAGCGCGGCCTGTCGATCATCGGGTGGTGTGTGGGAAACCCCGCGAAGCGGAGCTCCCATCGCCGCGAGGTGTTCCATCGTCAGCTCGTCGGCGGGCTCCGGTGGCGCAAGCGGTGGTCGCTGCATCAGGGCTTGAAGTGCCGTTGCCTGGGGATGCGCCAGGTTTGCCCGATACACGGTTCTTCTCCCGTCCGCTCGGACATGCACCAACCCGGCACCGAGCATCGCCTTGAGCTCCTCCTGGGCCGAGGCAAAGCCAATGTCCGCACGCTCGGCGAGGTGACTCACCGAGCCTTCCACCTGCTCGTCCCACAGCAGCAGGAGAAGGCGACGTCGCGCTTTGGAGGTGACCAGGAAGTCCAGCACCTGCAAAGGATACTATCGAAAATGTCGATGAAACTAAAGTATCGACAATCCCGATAAGTCAGAATCTCCCGACAGAAAGCGAGCTAAATCAAAGAGTTCAGCCCCCGCCGTCGGCCTTGGTCGAGCGGTCGCGGTGGATGAACGCGGCCTTGGCGAAGTCCTTGTTCATCTCGGCGATCACGTCGCGCGAGATGTCCTTGGGGCACGCGGCCTCGCACTCGTAGTGGTTCGAGCAGTTGCCGAAGCCAGCGGCGTCCATCGCGGTGACGACGGCGCTGGTCCGGTGCAGCCGCTCGGGCTGGCCCTGCGGCAGGTGGTGCAGGTGCGAGAGCTTGGCAGCGACGAACAGCATCGCCGAGCCGTTCGGGCACGCGGCGACGCACGCGCCGCAGCCGATGCACGCGGCCGCCTCGAACGCCTTGTCGGCGTGCTCCTTGGGGATCAGGTTGTCGTTGGCGTCGGGCGCCGAGCCGCAGTTCGCGGTCACGAAGCCGCCGGCGGCGATCACGCGATCGAACGCGGTGCGATCGACGACGAGATCCTTGATCACGGGGAACGCGGCGGCGCGCCACGGCTCGACGTAGATCTCGTCCCCGGTGCGGAACAGCCGCATGTGCAGCTGGCACGCGGTGGTCGCCTTCTGGCCGCCGTGCGGACGCCCGTTGATCATCATCGAGCACGAGCCGCAGATGCCCTCGCGACAGTCGTGATCGAACGCGACCGGCTCCTCGCCCTTGGCGACGAGCTGCTCGTTGAGGATGTCGAGCATCTCGAGGAACGACGCGTGCGTGGACACGCCGGCGACGTCGTACTTCACGAGCTTGCCCGGGTCCTTGGCGTCCTTTTGACGCCAGACGTGGACCTTGATGTCGATGAGATCGTGGCCTGACTTCGCCATTACTTGTAGCTCCGGGTCGCGAGCTTGACGTTCTCGAACACGAGCGGCTCTTCGTTGCGAACCGGCGCGGCGTCCGTGCCTTTGTACTCCCACACGGCCGCGTGGCAGAACTTGTCGTCGTCGCGCTTGGCCTCGCCGGCCTCCTGGTGCTCGACGCGGAAGTGGCCGCCGCAGCTCTCCTCGCGGACGAGCGCGTCCTTGACGAGCAGCTCGCCGAACTCGAGGAAGTCGGCGACGCGGCCGGCCTTCTCGAGCGACTGGTTGAACGAGTCGCGGCCACCGAGCACCGACAGGTTCGACCAGAACTCCTCGCGGAGCTTCGGGATCTTTTCGAGCGCGCGCGTCAGCGACTCCTTGCTGCGCGCCATCCCGCACTCCTCCCACATCACCGTGCCGAGCTCCTTGTGGAACGAGTCGGCCGAGCGCTTGCCCTTGATCGCGAGCAGCTTGTCGATGCCACCCTTGACCTCGGCCTCGACGGAGGTGAACGCCGCGCTCTTGGGATCGGCGAGCCCCTTGGCGTCGACGCCGGCGAGGTAGTTGCCGAGCGTGTAGGGGATGATGAAGTAGCCGTCGGCGAGGCCCTGCATCAGCGCGCTCGCGCCGAGCCGGTTGGCGCCGTGATCCGAGAAGTTCGCCTCGCCGAGGCAGAACAACCCGGGGATCGTCGTCTGCAGGTGGTAGTCGACCCAGAGCCCGCCCATCGTGTAGTGGACCGCGGGGTAGATTCGCATCGGGCGCTTGTACGGGTTCTCGCCCGTGATGCGCTCGTACATGTCGAACAGGTTGCCGTACTTCTCGCGGACCTTGTCCTCGCCGTCGCGGTTGATCGCGTCGCGGAAGTCGAGGTAGACGCCGCGGTTACCCGGGCCGACGCCGCGGCCGTCGTCGCACTGCTCCTTGGCGGCGCGCGAGGCGATGTCGCGGGGCGACAGGTTGCCGTACGACGGGTACTTGCGCTCGAGGAAGTAGTCGCGCGCCTCGTCGCCGATCTTGGCGGGCTCCTTGTCGATGTCCGTCGTGGACATCGGCACCCACACGCGGCCGTCGTTGCGCAGCGACTCGGACATCAGGGTGAGCTTCGACTGGTAGTCGCCGCTGACCGGGATGCAGGTCGGGTGGATCTGCGTGTAGCAAGGGTTCGCGAAGCCCGCGCCCTTCTTGTAGGCGCGGTACGTCGCGGTGACGTTGCAGCCCTTGGCGTTCGTCGACAGGTAGAACGCGTTGCCGTAGCCGCCGGTCGCGAGCACGACGGCGTGCGCGGCGTGCGACTCGATCTTGCCGGTCACGAGGTCGCGGACGACGATGCCCACCGCGGCGCCCGCGTCGTTGAGCACGACGTCGAGCATCTCGGTGCGCGCGAACATCGTCACGCGGCCGGCGCCGATCTGGCGCGACAGCGCGGCGTAGACGCCGAGCAGGAGCTGCTGGCCGGTCTGGCCGCGGGCGTAGAACGTGCGCGACACCTGGGCGCCGCCGAAGCTGCGGTTGGCGAGCGTGCCGCCGTACTCGCGCGCGAACGGGACGCCCATCGCGGCGCACTGGTCGATGATGTCGACGGACACCTCGGCCAGGCGATGCACGTTCGCCTCGCGGGCGCGGAAGTCGCCGCCCTTGACCGTGTCGTAGAACAGGCGATGGATCGAGTCGCCGTCGTTCTGGTAGTTCTTCGCGGCGTTGATGCCGCCCTGCGCGGCGATCGAGTGCGCGCGGCGCGGCGAGTCCTGGAAGCAGAAGCAGGCCACGTCGTAGCCGAGCTCGGCGAGCGTCGACGCGGCGGCGCCACCGGCGAGGCCGCTACCGACGACGATGACCTTGTACTTCCGCTTGTTCGCGGGGTTGACGAGCTTGAGATCGAACTTGGCGTTCTGCCACTTCTGTTCGATCGGACCGCCGGGAATGCGCGCGTCGAGCTTCATCGTCTCAGGCTCCGGGCAGCTTGATGAGACCGACGAGCACGGCCGTCGGCGGGATCATGTAACCGACGAACAACACGACGGCGGTCAGCCGCCCGAGCTTGTCGTACGGGTACTTCGGGTGGCGGAAGCCGAGCGACTGCAGCCAGCTCGCCGCGCCGTGGCCGAGGTGGACGCTGAGCAGCAGGATGCCGACGAGGTAGGCGGCGTAGAGGCCGACGTTCTGGAAGCCGTAGACGTACATCGAGTACGCGTCGTAGCGACCCTGCGCGTCGAGCGTGTGGAACACGCCGGGCTGCACCTGCCCGAGCGTGAAGTGCACGATGTGGAAGACGATGAACGCCAGGATGACGAGCCCGGTGAGGATCATCGAGCGCCCGGCGGCCGTCGATCGGACCGGCCGGTAGACCGCGTAGCCGACGGGCCGCGCGGCGCGGTTCTTGGCGACCAGCGACATCGCGGTCGCGATGTGGACGAGCACCATCGCGAGCAAGCCCGCGCGGGTCGGCCACTTCACTTCCCACAACGATTGCAGGAAGTTGGCGTACTTGTTGTACATGTCCTGCCCTCCAAACATCTGGAGGTGGCCGAGCATGTGGACGACCGCGAACAGCAGCAGCAGCAGGCCCGAGACGGCCATGACGTGCTTCGCTCCGATCGACGAGCGGGAATACTTGGCGAACCAGCTCACGGGGTGTGGGATGCCACGGATGGCCGCGAGGCTACAATGAGTCGTGCCACAGATTTTTCCACCACGCCGGGTGGTGGACGCGTCAGGGCAGGTGGATCTGCCCGGCAGGCCCGTCGGCCTGCTCGTCGCGGTGGCGTCGACGGTGGCCAGGGAGTCCGCTCCCACTTCTCGGACAGAAGTCCCACCTCACCCCACCGAACGAGTGCAGGCGCGTGCGCGTCGCGATCGTCGCGCGCGCGCTGAAGTGAACGGTGGTGCGCAACTCGCGCACGATCCTCGACGACGAAGCTGCGCCTGCGCGCGGCCCGCGGCTTGCTGTTCACGGGTCCATGATCGCCTCTCGTCGGGTTGCATGGTTCGCGTCGGTTCGCAGGATGTCGCCCGCCGTGTTCGGCGTCGGGGTGGGGATGGTGGGGACGCTGAGCGCGGGATGCCTGGAGTCCGCGCCGACGTCGTCGACGGCGCAGGCCGCGACCGTCAGCACCTACGGCTCGTCCGGCTGCTCGACGGCCGTCGTGGTCGGGCTCTCCAAGCAGATCTCCGACGAGGTCAGCTGCATCGCGCCGACCAGCCTGGTCGCGTTCGAGCCGAGCGCGCAGCTCACGCTGTCGAGCAACGCGGTGCTGCCGTACCTCGAGAAGGCGGCGGCCGACGATCTCGTCGCCGCGTCGGAGGTCGCCTCGATCCAGCTCAACAGCGGGTTCCGCACGATCGCGCAGCAGTACCTGCTGTACCGCTGGTACCAGAGCGGGCGCTGCGGGATCTCGGCGGCGGCGCCGGTCGGGCGCAGCAACCACGAGAGCGGGCGCGCGATCGACGTCGCGAACTGGTCGTCGCGGATCTCGACGCTGCGCGCGCACGGCTGGGCGCACGACGTCCCCGGCGACGAGGTGCACTTCGATCACACGGGGTCGCCCGACACGCGCGGGCTCGACACCAAGGCGTTCCAGCGGCTGTGGAACCGCAACAACCCCAACGACGTGATCTCCGAGGACGGCGCGTACGGCCCGCAGACCGAGGCGCGGCTCAAGGCGTCCCCGGCGACCGGCTTCGCGATCGGGCCGTCGTGTACGCCGCGCGCCGCGAACGCCGACGTCGTCGCGGTCGACGGGCCCGATCGCGTCGCGCCCGACACCAAGCTGATGTACCGGGTGACGCTCCAGAACAACGGCGCGGTCGCGTGGCCGCAGGACACCCAGATCGTCACCTCGAACGGCGCGCCCTCGGTGGTGTACGACGCCGACACGTGGAGCTCGCCGACCGCGTACGGCGAGCTGGGCGCCGAGGTGGCGGCGGGCGGCCAGCTGGTGCTCGAGCTCGCCGTGCGGTCGCCGCTCGTCACCGTCGAGACGCCGGTGTTCCAGCAGCTCGCCCTCCAGAGCGGGGGTGCGCCGTTCGGCATGATCAACCTCGCGCTGACCGTCACGCCCGACGCCGCGATGACCGACACCAGCACGGACAGCGACGATCACTTCGACGAGCCGCAGGAGATCACCGGCGGGTGCGCGACCGGCGGCGCCGCCGGCTGGCTCGGGCTCGCCCCGGTGGTGGCGCTGCTGCGTCGTCGTCGCCGCTGAGGATCGGATCGTGGGACGCTCGCCGTCGTGCCCGTGCGCGCGACGCTCCGAGTAGTTCGCAGGTGGATCGGGGCACGCCGTCGTCATGTCGCCGATGGGGCGGGCTACACTTCGAGGATGCCGGTCTTCCGGCTCGACGACCGCCTCGTATTCCCGCCGGTCGAGCTCGCCGAGGATGGCTTGCTCGCGATCGGAGGAGACCTGCGTCCCGAGCGCCTGCTGCTCGCGTACTCCAAGGGCATCTTCCCGTGGTACGGCGACAACCTGCCGATGCTGTGGCACTCGCCCGATCCGCGGATGGTGATGACCACCGACGATCTCGTGGTCCAGCGCAGCCTGCGCAAGGCGATCCGCAAGCGGCCCTATCGGCTCGCGATGGACACGGCGTTTCGCGACGTGCTGGTCAACTGCGCGAAGACGCCGCGGCCCAACCAGAACGGCACGTGGCTGATCCCCGAGATGGTCGACGCGTACACCAAGCTGCACGAGCTCGGCTTCGCGCACTCGATCGAGGCGTGGGACGGCGACACGCTGGTCGGCGGGTTGTACGGCGTGTCGCTCGGCGGCGCGTTCTTCGGCGAGTCGATGTTCGCGCACGCCCCGGACGCGTCGAAGATCGCGTTCGTCGCGGCGATCCGCCAGCTGCACGCGTGGAACATCCGGCTGGTCGACTGCCAGGTGCACACCGATCACCTCGAGCGGTTCGGCGCGCGCGAGATCCCGCGCGAGCAGTACCTCGAGCTGCTCGCCATCGCGCTCGACGAGCCGACGCGCCGCTCGCGGTGGGCGTTCGAGCTCGACCTCGACCAGCTGGAGGCGGCGAGCGCCGCTACGGCTGGAACCGAATGAACCGCGCGCCCGGCAGCGCGCCGAGCTCGCGCCCGCGGTGCCGGATCGACGCGCGGCCCTGCGTGTACATCGCGACGAGCTGCTGGGGACCGGCGACGAGCGTGGCGTGCTGCCAGGTCTCCGAGACCTCGCAGCCCTCGAAGATCACCGTCTCGTCGTAGCCGTCGAGCCCGTAGCGGTGGTGGGTCGCGCGGAACAGCGGCGGCTCGGTCGAGATCCACGCGATCGACGCGGCGTCCATCCCACCCTCGAGGTCGTCTCCAGCGGGGTAGTCGAGCCGCCCGCCGGCGCCGACGCAGTGGAGCGCGACCGTGGCGGGGTCCTCGTTGGCCGTCCGGTTGGCTTCGTCGTACGTCGGCCTGACGAACGACAGCTTGATCCGCCTCGAGGGTGGCACCGCCGGCAGCGCGCGCATCGGCGCGGGGCGTCCGGCCGGGGCGAGCTTGCCGTCGAACACGTCGACGCGCGCCCACGCCCACTCGGTACACGCTCCCCCATCGAACCCGTGGCCGAACTCGCAGCGCCCCTGGTAGACGGCGCCGTCGGCGCTGACGACCATGTCCCAGAACGGCGCGTCGAAGAACTCGTAGCCCTCGTTCTGCTCGAGGAGCCTGGGATCCCGTGGGGGCCACACCGCCGCGGGGACCTCGGGATACAGCTCGAAGCCGCGCGGCGTGACGTGCCCGATCCGGCCGTTCAACGTGTCGGCGAGCTTCGGCTCCGGGGGTGGGTCGCCGCCGGCTGCGTCGGCCTCGTCCTCGTAGCCGTACGACTCGCTGCTCAGCTGGATCACCGGCTCGGCGCCGACCCACGCGACCTGCTTGGACCACGCCGGGAGCGGGATCTTGGCCGCCAGCTCGAGGCCGGTCGGCGAGGTCGTGACGAGCTGCGCGCTCGCCTGCCCGACGACGATCAGCCGGATGCGCGGAACGCCGACCGCCTCGGTCGAGGGCGTCGGCGTCGGGATCGCGCGGGCAACGGCGCCGCCACATGCACCCAGGAGGAGCAGCCACGAGATGCATCGCATCCCGGGATGCTACGCGGGCTCAGTCGCGGTCGGAGAGGATCTTGAGCGCCGTGTTGCCCTTCGAGTCCGGCGGGGCCGCCCACTTGATGTTCTGGTTCGCGCCGGCGTTCTTGAGCTTGCGGATGACGTTGTCGCCCTTGAGCGTGGTGAGCACCTTCATCGCGCCGGTGTACTCGCCCCACACGAAGCGCGCGCCCTCGAGCTGCGCCTTGATGGTCGCGTTGGTGGGGTCGGCGGCGAGCGCGGCGTCGAGCTCGCGGAGGCGGTCCATGTACGCCTTCTCCATGCCGAGCTCGACCTGGAGCTCGTTGACGAGCACGGTGTGGATGACCTTGGTCGCCGGCAGCGTGTTGGCGAACGTGCGCTCGGCGACGGGGATCGACATCCACTCCTCGTGCGACAGCATCTCGGCCATGTCGGTCGTGTCGATCATGAAGTTCGAGTACGCGCGGTTCGACGCCGGGACGTAGAGCTCGCGGGCCTGATCGAACCACAGCTGCTTGGCCGCGATGCCGGCGGTCTCGATCTGGTGCTCGGCGACGGTGAGCATCGCCTTGTCGAGGTGCTTGCCGAGGGTCGCCCACTTGGCGTCGCCGAAATTCGCGAAGTTCTTGTAGGCGCTGTTGTTGGCGGCGCGCTGGGTCGTGCCGTACGCGTTGAACGCGGCGAGCTGCGCGGCGAAGTCGGCGGCGGCGGTCATCGTGGTGTACGCGGCGATGTACGGGTCGTACGTGGTCTTCTTCGCGAGCTCCTTGTCGAGCGACGCGCGCCACAGGCGGAACTGGTCGGCGTAGGCGTCGCCCTCGGCGTCGGCGGCGTCGGTGATCGCGCGGTCGGTGTCGTCGAGCGCCGCGGCGAACTCGTGATAGACGGTGTCGATCGTCTCGGCGATCACCTTGTTCTTGTCGACGACGTCGGCGGACGCCACGCTCGCGGTGGTCCACGCGTCGAGCTGGGCGGCGGTGATGGTCACGCCCGCCGCGCCGAGGCGCGACACGAGGAGCGACCGGTCGAGGATGCCGCGCGCCATCGTCTCCATCGTCTCGACCGCGGCGAGCTCGCCGGCCGGGATGACGCCGGCCGTCTTCGCGCGCTCGGTGAGGTCGACGACCTGCTGGAGCCGCGTCGTCGCGTTGACGTAGAACTTCTTGACCGACTCGGTGCTCGCCTCGTTCATGTGATAGCGGCTGCGCGTCGACCGGATGTGGGCCTTCGGCTCGAGGAGCAGCACGTTCTTGTGCGTGCCGACCGTGAGGAGCTTGTTCGCGGCGGCGAGCTGCTCGTAGACGCCCTTGACCGGCGTCGCGATGGCGTCGCTGCCCCAGCTGGTCTTGCCGCGGCGGACGTCGTCGTCGAGGGCGGCGATCTGGGTCGCGTTCGCGCCGTCGTTCCGGATGTCGACCTTCTGGTTGGTCTTGTTGCCCTCGTCGTCGACCTGGGTGCCGAACTTCGCGGCGATCAGGATGCGGCGGACCTCGGTGGGCGAGTCCCAGCGGGCGCGACCGCGGAGCTCGATGTCGTTGGTCAGCAGCGTGTAGTTGTTGGTGTCGTAGTAGACGTCGTCGTTGAGGTCGGTGCCGAGCGAGATCTCGCGCGCGCCGCCATCGACCGGGGGCGCGAAGCGCTCGGGCTCGACGGTCAACGACACGTACGGCATCATCTCGCGCGCCTTCTGCGCGTCGGTCGTCCACGGGACCTCGTCGATCGGGAACCCGTAGGTGAACGCCTCCATCGCGCTCGACTTGCGGACGCGGTCGTACAGCGTGCGGCCGCGCGCGTCCTTGGTCAGCAGCAGCTGGCGGAGGCGCTTGCCGGACAGGCCGTTGACGCCGAGCACGGACTCGGCCTCCAGGTTGTCGCGCGCCCAGCCGCCGGTGCTCTGCCCGGCATAAGTCTGGTCATCGATGTAGGGGCGGTTGGCGAGCTCGACCTCGCAGCGCGGCTCGATCGCGTAGACCATGCGGCCCAGGGCGATCGGCCCGACGTAGCTGACCTTGTCGAGCTCGTCGAGGTCGTCGATCACCTCGTCGTCGCCGGTGCCGGGCTGGCCGTCCGGGCCGTTGCGGTAAGCGACGATCGCGGCGGCGGCGGCGTCGGCGACGCCCGCCTCCTTGAGCGCGTCGACCGTCGTGGTCGACTCGTTGGCGTACTTGACCACCTCGGCCAGCTCGCACACCCCGTAGGTGCCGTCGGCCTTGGAGTCCTTCCCTCCGAAGCTGTCCCCCTGCTGGTCACCTGCAACCTGATCAGTGCAACCGACGAGGAGCATGAGGAAAAGTGTGCGTCGCATGGGAGATCGACTGTGCGTCGTTCGTGCCAACCGAGCGGCGACGGATTCGTGGAGGTTGCGCACGCGGCGCTGGCGAGTCGCTTAGCCATGACTGCTGTCCTGATGGCTGATCGACCAGCCGGTTTTGGTGAAACCATTGAGGAATCGATCTGGCGCGCCGCGTGCTGCAGCGGTGCAGATGGCAACCTGGACTCGCTGGTGCGTCGTGGTCGCGACCATTGCAACCGGTTGTGCGCAGGATCGGATCGATCCGATCGCGCCGTTCGTCGATGACAACAAGGCCGACGGGCGCGGCAAGAAGCTGCAGCAGCTCGACGACTTCAAGGTCGACATGGACGAGCCCTCGGATCTGACGATGGCGAACGGGCAGCTCTACGGGATCAGCGACGCGCACTCGCGGATCTACAAGATCGACGTGACCGGCAGCCACACCGGTGGGGTCGACAAGGTGCTCGACATCGTGGGCTCCGATCTCGAGGCGCTGTCCTACGAGGAGAGCACGAACCGTTTCCTGATCGGCGACGAGAGCAACGGCAAGGTCTGGTTCATCGGCGCCGACGGCGAGCGTCACGATCCGATCGAGATCAAGGACGCGATCGACGGCAACAGCGGCATCGAGGGGTTGTGCTACGACGACCAGGGTCACCTCCTCGTCGGCAAGGAGAAGGATCCGGCGCGCATCTTCGAGATGAACGACGCCGGCGAGCAGCTCCACCAGACCAAGGTCGACTTCGCGTCCGACCTGTCCGCGCTCGCGTGGAACCCCAAGGACGATCACCTCTACGCGCTGTCCGACGAGGAGCACGCGCTCTATCGGCTGAACAAGAACTACGAGGCGACCCAGGCGTGGCGCCTGCCGATCGAGCACCCCGAGGGGCTGGCGTTCGACGGCGACACGATCTACGTGGTCAGCGACAGCGAAGCGAGGCTCTACCTGTTCGAGCTCGACTGAAGACGTGTCGATTAATGGGAAATGAAGCGAGTTCCGGAAATAGTCTGAGCAGCTGGTCTTGTTCTCGTCGAGATGACTGACGAGAACCGTAAGCCTCGAGTCGCCGAGCCGCAGCGTAGGCAAGGCGTGATTCG
>JAPLLF010000889.1 GCA_026387715.1 Pseudomonadota bacterium | reverse complement strand
GACGCCACAGACGGTGAACGGGCCTGGTCCGCGTAGCGCGATGTTGGTCGGGACCATCGTGACGGTGGTGCCTGCGGGTGCCTCGCCGGCAGGCAAGCCCAGCAGCGGGAGTGGCGTGGTGCGCGCGAGGGTCGCGGTGCGGAACGTCGGGTGACCAGGATCGAGCGTCGCTACGACCGCGCTCTCGACCAGCACTCCACCGATATCCTGCGCGCGCGAGAGCGTGCCGCTGATGGTCGGCGCCTGGGAGCGCTGCTCGACGCGGATCACTCCGGGGTCGAAGTCGAGGCCGAAGGCGTGCACGGCCTGCGGGCTCGTGATCTCGATGGTCCCGCCGCCGACTTCGACGTTGCCCTGAACCCGCATACCGGGCACCACATCGATGGTCCCGGCGGCAAATGCCTGGAGCTTGCCGCGCTTGACGTCCTTGGCCTCGACGAGCTGCGCGGGATGCTTCTTGTCCTGCTGCCCGATCCGCACCACGCCGGCGACCGTGGCTCCCGAGATCATCGTCTCGCGGGTCAGCTCGCCGCGCACGTGGACGACCACGCCGCTGGTCTTGTCACTGCTCCACCACGGCAGCACGTCGACGATCACGGGCGTACCGGCGCGAAACTCCGCCCCGAGAGCCTTCATCGGCGCGGCCGGCGTGATCGTGACCTGACCACCTTGCGGCCCGATCGTGCCCGAGCTCGTCGAACCGGCCGGAGCGCAGATATCGGTACGCGCCACACACGGTGCGCTGGCGTTGAGGACGAGGAGGAAGCTCAGCATGAGCATCTATACTAGCCGTGCCCCGGCGATGAGCCGGCAGGATCGTGATGACGGCGCACCACGCTCGATCGCGCTACCTCACGTTCACTTCAACTTCACTTCACGGCTCGACGCTTCTTCCAGTCGAGCTTGATGATGTTGATCGGATAGGCGAGATCCTCGTAGGGCCAGTCGACGCTCAGGCCCTGCGCCTTGAGGCGGGCGATCACCTTCCGGATGATCACCCTCGAGGCCGCATCGCCTGGCTTGGGTGCGCTCGCGAACAGCCCCATCATCTTGTTGGTCATCGCGGCGTGCGTGTCCGACTCGGTAAAATAGACCCAGCCGATGATCTGGCGGCCCGCGCTCTTGGCCCGGGCCATCTCGCCCTTCATCGCTTCGCTGGCTTCGTCCTGCGTCGCAAGAAAGTGTGGTCGCGTCAGGATCCCGTCGCGCTCGAGCGCCGCGAACGCGCGATCGAGCTTGTCGCCATCGGTCAGCCCTTGCCAGGTCGCCTCGGCCTTCGCGTGCGCCTCCAGGCTCGCGTCGAGCTCGCGGCTGACGATTCCCGCGACGTCTCCCGCCCAGTCGCGCGCGACCGCCGCCGCCGCGCGCTGTGCGATCTGCTCGCGCGTGTCGTAGCCACCGTCGACCCGCCAGCTCACCTCCTGATGGATCTTCGCGAGGACCTCGGCTGGTGGCGCTGCAGGAACGGCGGGCGTCGTTGGCGGTGCAGGCGCCGTCGACGGGGCCACCTCGGCAACAGGCTGCGCCACCGGATGAGGGGTGGTGGCGGTGGCACACGACGCGCTCGTCGCGGCGGTCAGGATCAGCAGCCTGCTCGCCCTCAACGCTCGTTCGAGACGATCGATCATGCGTGGAGCGTCGTTCGTTGCCCCGAGCACGGCAAGTGAAGAACGCAGCGCGCCGACGGGTCAGAGCAGGACGCCGCCCGACGGCACGCCAGCGTCGGGAGGCACACTCGGGGGCTGCTCGGCGCTCCCCGAGCCGGGCTCGACGGGCAACGCCACGCCCGCTGGCGCTGGATCTCGTCCGGTGACGGGCGGCAAGATCGGCGGGAACGTGGCAGATGGTGCGCCCGCCGGGCCGACGTGCAGATCGTCGACGATCTTGCGGATGTAGTTGGCCCAGGCGGACGCGTCCTTGGGGTGCTGCGGGCCCTGGGCGGCGGCGGCATCGAACTGCTTCGCGGCCTCCGCGAGCGCGGTCGCGGCGTCGCGGAGCTTGGCGGAGGCGCGCCAGTAGCTGACGTCGCCGAGGAGGTGCTCGATCTCGTCGCGCTTGGTCTTACGTTCCGGGGTTCGTGCGAACAGCAGCGCTTGCTGGAGTTGCTGCTCGGCGAGATCGACCTTGGTGACCTCGCGCGCGGTAAGCAAGGTCGTCGCGCGCTTCTGAAGGGCGTCGAGGTACCAGGCCTGCAACTCGACCTCGTCGTCGGTGGCGCGCGCCTGACATTCGGCCTCGGGCGGGATCTCGATCGGCTTGTACGCGGCGCCGCCGAGCGTGCGGCTCCCCCACGGCGGAAACCCGCGGCCCTGCTCGGCGACGATCCTGTCGGGCTGGCAGGTGAACGTGTAGTGCGCGCTGTTGGCGCGGCCGAGGAAGATCAGCGCCACGACGCCGACGCCGACGACGATCGAGGCCGCCCCTACGGCGACGAGCTTGCGGTTGCGCGGCGGCCGGTCCGCGCCGTCGTCGCCGTCCTCGACGTCCGGCTCCGACGGGGCGTAGCGCAGCGG
>JAPLLF010000405.1 GCA_026387715.1 Pseudomonadota bacterium | reverse complement strand
TGCCCTCCGCGACGAGGCCCTGCAGGATCGCCATCACCTCGTACGAGGTCTTGGAGTCGAGGTTGCCGGTCGGCTCGTCGGCCATGATGATCGGCGCCCGCCCGACGAGCGCGCGCGCGATCGCGACGCGCTGTTGCTGGCCGCCCGACAGCTGCGACGAGTGATGATCGTGGCGGTCCGCGAGGCCGACGCGCGCGAGCGCCTCCATCGCGCGCTGCTTGCGCTCGCTCCCCGACACGCCCTGGTAGAGCAGCGGCATCTCGACGTTCTCGAGCGCGGACGTCCGCGACAGCAGGTTGAAGCTCTGGAACACGAAGCCGATCGTGCGCCCCCGCACGTCGGCGAGCTCGGCCCGGGACAGCGTGGCGACGTCGCGGCCGTCGAGCCGGTAGATCCCGGCCGACGGTCGGTCGAGGCAGCCCATGATGTTCATCAGCGTGGACTTGCCCGAGCCGGACGTCCCCATGATCGCCATCGACGTGCCGCGCTGGATGTCGAGATCGATCCCGCGCAGCGCGCGGACGAGGGTGTCGCCCATCGCATAGGTGCGCGTGATGCCGCGCATCTCGACGAGCGGTGGCGCGATCGGAGCGGTCATCAGAACGGGGTCACCTTTCGCCCCGGCGCGGCCGGCAGCCCCTGGATCTCGGTGATCAGCTGGTCGCCCGGCTGGAGGTCGCCCTCGACGAGCTGGGTCATCGAGCCGTCGGTCAACCCGACCTTGACGAACACCATCTTCGGCTTGCCGTCGACGAGCTTGTAGAGCTGCTTGCGGTCCGGGGGGCCGTTGGGGCCGCCCATCGGCCGACCCTCGCGGGGCCTCCCGCTGCCGCCGCCACCGCTCCCACTCCCACCGTCGCGTCGCCAGCCACCGCTGCCGCTGCCGCTGCCGCGCCGGCCGAGCTCGGCGAACGCGGCCTGCATCTGCTCGCGCGCCGGCTTGAACCGCAGCGCGCTGTTGGGGATCTTGATCGTGTCGGCGACCTGCTCGAGGACGAACGTCACGTTCGCCGTCATGCCCGGGCGCAGCTGCTTGTCCTTGTTCACGACGTCGATCACCGCGTCGTAGGTGACGACGCCCTGGGTCGTGGTCGGCGCGTTGCGCACCTGGCGGACCACGCCGTCGAACTGCTTGCCCGAGAAGGCGTCGACGGTGAACGTCACCAACATGTCCTTGTCGAGCCGCCCGACGTCGGCCTCGCTGACCGCCGTGTCGATCTGCATGAGCGCGAGGTCCTCGGCGATCGTGAACAGCGTGGGCGCCGACAGCGACGCGGCGACGGTCTGGCCCAGCTCGACCGCGCGCGACAGCACCACGCCGTCGACGGGCGACAGGATCGTCGCGTACGCGAGGTTCTGCTTGGCGGTCGACACGTTGGCCTGAGTCTGCATGGTCTGCGCGCGGGCGGCGACCAGGCTCGTCTTGGCGGTGTCGTAGACGACCTGGGCCTGCTCGACGGTGATCCCGGCGACGAGCTGCTGGTCCTGCAGCGACTTCTGGCGCTTGAGCTGGCGCTCGGCGTCGGCGAGCGCGACCTGCGCCTTGGCGACGTTGGCCTGCGCGACGGCCATCGCGGCGTTCGCCTGATCGAGCTGCGACTTGAGCACCGAGTCGTCGAGGCGCGCGATCAGCTGGCCCTTCTTGACGGGATCGTTGAAGTCCGCGCCGAGCTGGACGACCCGACCGGAGACCTGGGCGCCGACCTGGACCGTGCCGCGCGCCGACAGCGTGCCGTTCGCGGTGACCTGCGCCGCGATCGCGCCCCGGGTCACCGGCACGGTCGAGAACGTGATCGGGGAGGCCTGGGTGGCCCACGGCTTCCACATCATCACGAGGGCGACGCCACCGGCCACGATCGCCAGCCCGATGAGGCGGGGAAGCCAGCGCTTGATCATGATGCGAGGGTGATACCAGGACGTGTCGCTGGCGATGCCAGCGCGTCGCGAATTGTTGAGTTACGAAGTGTTGCGCCGGGGAGCGCACGCCGTCATGCCGGCACGGTGATCCGTGAACGCCTGCGCGAGCTCGTCCGCGGTCATGCCGATGCCGCGGTCGATGATCTCGAACGCGATCGCGTCGGCCGTCGTCGTGACCACCAGCCGGACGTCGGCGTCGGAGTACTTGGCGGCGTTGTCGAGCAGGTTGTCGAGCGCGCGCCGGAGCAGCGCCGGATCGCACGTGAGGAGCTGTGCGCCGTGCGTGGGCGCGAGCTCGCGGGCGAGCGCTCGCCGCGGGTGGCGGGTCGCGAACCGCTGCGCGGCGCGCTCGACGAGCTCGCCGATCGTCGTCGGCGTGCGGTTGATCGGGGGCTGCTCGCCGTCGAGTCGCGCGGTGGTGAGGATGTCCTCGATCAGCTGATCGATCTCGTCGAGATCGCCGCTGACGTCGGCGAGCACGTCCTTGGCGGCGACCGGATCCTCGGCGGCGAGCTCGAGCGCGACGCGGATGCGCGAGAGCGGGGTGCGCAGCTCGTGGGAGACGTCGGCCATCAGGCGCCGCTGCACGGCCAGCATCGTGGCCGTGCGCTCGGCCATGTCGTCGAACGCGCGGCCGACCTCGCCGAGCTCGTCGTGGCGGCGCAGGGCCGCGCGCGCGCGCACGTCGCCCGCCCCGAACCTGCGGGCGGCATCGGCGAGGCGATCGAGCGGGATCGCGAGGCGGCGCGCGAACCAGATCGACGCGCCGCCGACGACGACGAGGATCACCGCGCCGATCGGCAACACCCACGACCATGGGAACCCGGTGCGGTGCGGGGCGTAGACCGCGATCAGCGTGCGATCGTCGGACCGCGCGACGATGCGCCCGGTCGACAGCGCCCACTTGCCGGTCGTCAGCTCGGCGCGCTCGTCGTCGTCGGCCGGGTCGAGCGGGGGCTGCGCCATCGTGTGGAGCAGCGTGCCGTCGGCGGCGTACAGCGAGAACGTGCCGCGCACGCGGGTCTGGAAGCGGGCGAGCGACTCCTCGAGGCCGGCGCGATCCTTGAGCGACCAGCGGTCGACGATCAGCTGGAAGATCGACGCCTGCGGCTCGAAGTACCGCGCGCTGCGCGTGTAGCGCGGCAGCACGAGCAGCGCGACCATGATCGCGAGGGCGAGCGCGCCGTTGAGCGCGTAGACGCGCCACGCGAGGCGACTGCGGCGGGGCTCGGTCATCCGCTTCCTCTCCTCGTCGGCATCATTCGCCCGCGAGCATGTAGCCGGCGCCGCGCACGGTCTTGAGGAGCTTCGGGCTGCGGCTGTCGTCGCCGAGCTTCGCGCGCAGCCGCGACACGTGGACGTCGATCGAGCGATCGAAGGACAGCTCCGCGGAGCCCTTCGCGAGATCGAGGAGCTGCTCGCGCGACAGCACGCGCCCGGGGCGCTGCGCGAGCGCGCGCAGGATCGAGAACTCGTACGCGGTGACGTCGATCGTCACCCCGTCGAGGACGACGGACAGCCTGGTCGGATCGAGCACGAGCGCGCCGACCGTGATCGCCTGCGGGGCGGGGCCGGCCTGGCCGCGCCCGCGGCGGACGGTGGCGCGGATCCGCGCGAGCAGCTCGCGCGGGGAGAACGGCTTGGTCACGTAGTCGTC
>JAPLLF010000633.1 GCA_026387715.1 Pseudomonadota bacterium | reverse complement strand
GTGACCAGGCGGCTCGCCCCACGGTGCCTTCGTCGACTTCATGACTGCCGCGCAGCCCTCGGAGGCGTCCACAATCGCCGCCGCCACACCGCGCGCTCGCGCGTTCCCGCGGGTGGGTGTTCAACACCAAACTTCTAGCGTAGGGTGTGAAAGACCCATGAGCACGGACGATCCTCTCGCCGCGACCGTTGCCTCGGATTCAGGTTCGGCGCCGAGCTCGACCGCGGCGATGCCGAAGAACATCGGCCGCTTCGAGATCGTGTCGAAGCTCGGGGAGGGCGGGATGGGCGTCGTGTGGCTCGCGATCGATCCGGATCTGGGTCGTCGCGTCGCGCTCTTGATGTTGCGCGGCGACGTGGAGGATCCGGATCGTCGCGACCGCTTCATGCGCGAAGCGCGCGCGGCCGCGAAGCTCACGCACGACAACATCATCGTCGTGCACGAGGTCGGGACGTACGACGATCGCGTGTATGTCGCGATGGAGCACGTCGCGGGTCGCACGCTCGGCGTGTGGCAACACCAACAGCCGCACCGCTGGGAGGACATCGTCGAGATGTACGTCCGCGCGGGCAAGGGACTCCTCGCGGCCCATCTCGCCGGGCTCGTGCATCGCGACTTCAAGCCGGACAACGTGCTGATCGGTGACGACGGTCCTCGGCACGCCTCGTTACATGGCGCCGGAGCAACACCTCGGCAAGCCGCTCGATCCGCGCGCGGATCAGTTCAGCTTCTGCGTCGCGTTGTACGAGGCCCTCTACGGCCACCCCCCGTTCGTGGGGACGACGCATGCGCAGATCGTCGCGAGCGTGGTCGCCGGCGAGCTCGCGCCGGTGCCCAGCGACACGAAGGTGCCGAGGGCGATCCGCGACGCGATCGTGCGCGGGCTCTCGACCGATCGAGCGAAGCGCTATCCGTCGATGCACGAGCTGATCGTCGAGCTCTCGTCGGCTGGCGAGGTGACACCCTCGAGGACGAGGTGGATCGCGATCGTCGCGGTCGTCGTGGTCGGGCTCCTCGCCGGTGGCGTCGTGCTGTACCGGCATTCGATCGAGGAGCGTGAGCTGCTGACCGAGGAGAGTCGCGCATCCAAGGCGAAGCAGCAGCAGCTGGAAGACCTGCGCGACCAGGCGCTCGGCGAGCAACGGCGTCGCCTCGACGAGGAGCGTGCGCGCAACACGGCCGAGAAGGCCAAGCTCGCCGACGAGGCGAAGGCGTTGCGCGAACGCGCCGCGGCGCTCGACCGCGAGATCCTCGCGCTCAAGCTGAAGCTCGAACCGGGTCGTCGATTGGAGCAGCCGACGACGGGACCGAAGCCGGTCTACGGCAGCGGCAGCGCGAAGCCTGTGGTCGGATCGCTGAAGGTCGCGCAAGCGCACTTCGATGCCGCGCAGAAGGCGTACCTCGATCGCCAGTACGACACCGCGATCTCGGAGTTCGAGGCGGCGTACGCGGCGCGTGCGTTTCCGCAGTTCCTCTACAACATCGCCGCCGCCTATCAGATGAAGGCGAAGCAGACGCTGGCGCAGGACGACTTCCGCCAGGCGATCGCGTTCTACAGGCGCTATCTCGTCGAGGCGCCACCCGACGAGAAGCCCAAGATCGAGAAGGTGATCGCGGTGCTCGAGTCCGTCGTGAACGCGCCGTAGCCAGCATCTTCGCGAGCTCCGGAAGCTCGCCGCGGCGCTATAGTCGGAAACCATGCTGTTCTCGCCCGATCGCTACGTCGACGCGCTCCACTTCGCCGCTCGACGGCACCTCGGCCAGGCGATCGTCGGGAGCGAGCTGCCGTACGTCGTCCACGTCACCTCCGTCGCCACCGAGACGATCGTGGCGCTCGCGACCGATCGGGTCGACGATCCCGATCTCGCGGTGCTGGCCGCGTTGCTCCACGACACGATCGAGGACACCTGCGAGACCGCCGCGGCGCGCGCCGAGCTCCACGTCGAGATCGGTCGCCGGTTCGGCAGCGGGGTCGCCGACGGCGTGCTCGCCCTGTCGAAGGACCAGGACCTCCCGAAGCCCGCGCGGATGGCGGACAGCCTGCGCCGCATCCGGCTGCAGCCGCGCGAGGTCTGGTTCGTCAAGCTCGCGGATCGCATCGTGAACCTCCAGCCGCCGCCCGCGCAGTGGTCGCGCGACAAGCGCGTGGCGTATCGCGACGAGGCGATCGCGATCGCCGAGGCGCTGGGCGACGCGAGCCCGGCCTTGCACGCCCGGATCCGCGCGAAGATCACCGCCTACGAGGCGTACTTCGACGCGCTATCATAGTCGGCATGTCGTCTCCCGCTGCCGTCGAATCACGCCCCGGTCGGGCTCTCGTCGTCGGGTTCGCCGCGACGCTCGCGGCCGGCTTCATCGCCGTGTCCGAGTACGCGATGACGCGGTTCGCGGCGCAGACCGGCGGCCGGCTCGTCGAGCTGCACGTCAAGGCGATCGCCGACGAGCACCTCGTCACGATCGCGGGGAGCGCGACCTCGCCGCTGTTCTCGCACGCCGTGGAGCGCGAGGCCGACGCCTGGCGCGATCAGTGGGTGCGCGTGTTCGTGCCCGCGGACGACGTCGCGTCGATCCTGGGCAGCCTCGCGAGCGATCCGACGATCGAGGACGCGTTCGTCGCGCCGACGATCGGGCTCCCCGTCGAGGCCACCCCGCACCCGCAGCCGACCGGCGACCGCTGCCCGCTGAAGACGCCGTCGTTCGAGACCTATCAGGGCTACGTCGGCCCCGCGCCGCAGGGCATCGACGCGCCCGCCGCGTGGCAGCGCGGCGTGCGCGGCCAGGGTGTGTGGTTCGCCGACATCGAGGGCGGCTGGAACGCGCAGCACGAGGATCTCCCCGGCGATCGCATCCGCCACGTCGGCGGCACGCCGATCCGGGATCGCGGATGGCGCGAGCACGGCACCGCGGTGCTCGGCGAGGTCGTCGGGCGTGCCAACGAGCTCGGCGTCGTGGGGCTGGCGCCCGACGTCGAGCGCGTGTTCACGTCGTCGATCGGGGGCACGACCGTCGCCGACGCGATCGACGTCGCGGCGCAGGCGCTGCGCCCGGGCGACGTGCTCCTCGTCCGCGTTCCAGCCGCCCTCGATGTCGGCGAACCACACACCCTGGCCGCGCACGCCGCGCTGCCACGCGGCGGGCGCGTCGCTCGCAGCAAGCGCGACCCGGGCGCGATCATGCTCGGGGCAGGCGGGCCCCCACGCCCGGGCTACACCGATCGCGCACGGCTCGACTTCTCGAACTACGGCGGCCGCGTCGACGTCCAGGGCTGGGGGCGCAAGGTCGCCACGCTCGACTACGGCGACCTGCAGGCGTGCGATGCCCCCGGGCACCGGCACTACACCAACGAGTTCTCGGGCACGTCGAGCGCGTCGCCGATCGTGGCCGGGGCGGCGGTGCTCGTCGAGAGCGCCGCCCGCGTCACCGACCGCGTGATCGCGCCGCGCGCGCTGCGCGCGTTGCTGACCGAGACCGGCACGCCGCAGGTCGGTGCGCAACAGCACATCGGCCCGCGCCCCGATCTCGCGAAGGCCCTGCGCAGCTTGTAGAAGCGATACTATCTTGGGCCGTGCGCCCAAGCCTTGCCCTCGCTGTCACCGCCACGCTCGTCACCGCGACCGCCGCGCATGCGCAACCCGGCGCTGACGCGCCGCCGCCGAACCAGGATCCATACGCGGCGCCACCGTCGCCACCGCCGCCGGCCCAGCCCTACCAACCACAGGGCTATCCCCCGCAGGGTCCGCCGCAACCGCAGGGCTATCCGCAGCAGCCGCATCCGCAGCAGCCACGGTACTCGCAGCAGCCGGGTTATCCCGGCTACGGCCCGCCGGTGCAGCTCACCATGGAGGACCAGGAGCTCC
>JAPLLF010000215.1 GCA_026387715.1 Pseudomonadota bacterium | reverse complement strand
ACCGCCTCCGGCGAGCGCTTCGACCGGAGAGCCCTGACCGCCGCGCATCGCACGCTCAAGCTGGGGACGAGGGTCCGCGTGACGAACCAGAAGAACGGCCGCGCCGTGATCGTGCGGATCAACGATCGCGGGCCGTTCGGCAGCGCCAAGCGGATCATCGACGTGTCGGAGGCCGCCGGTCGCCAGCTGCAGATGATCGACGCCGGCGTCGTGCCCGTGAAGATCGAAGTCCTGCCGTGACGAACGCGACCTGCGAAGCGAGCCCGCGGTGATCGTCCTCTCCGGGCTCGCCAAGCGCTATGGCGAGGTGATCGCCCTCGCCGGCATCGACGCGACCATCGAGGGCCAGATCATCGGCCTGCTCGGCCCCAACGGCGCCGGCAAGTCGACCCTGCTCAAGTGCCTTCTCGGCCTGATCTCGTTCGAGGGCAGCGCCACGGTGAACGGCCTGCCCGCCGGCACCCACGGCGCCGCGATCCGAGATCGCGTCGGGTACATGCCCGAGCACGAGTCGTTCCTCCCGGGGATGTCCGCGGTCGAGCTCTGCGCGTACGCCGCCGAGCTCTCGGGCCTGCCGCGGGTCGAGGCGATGCAGCGCGCCCACGCCGCGCTGTACTACGCGGGCGTCGAGGACAAGCGCTACCAGCCGGTCGACAGCTACTCGACGGGCCTGCGCCAGCGAGTGAAGCTCGCGCAGGCACTCGTCCACGATCCCGAGCTGCTCTTCCTCGACGAGCCGACCAACGGCCTCGAGCCGCGGGCCCGCGACGAGATGCTCGAGCTCATCCGCGAGCTGCCCGCGCGGCGCGGCTGCGCGATCGTGCTGTCGACCCACCTGCTCCCGGACGTCGAGCGCGTCTGCGACCACGCCGTGATCATGGATCGCGGCCGCGTGCGGTTCGCCGGCACGCTCGACGAGCTCCGGGCCCGCGAGACCGGCGCGGTCGAGCTCGCGATCGAGGTCCGCGCCGAGGCCGCGACGCTCGCGGCGGCCCTCGTCGCGGCGGGCGCGAGCTGCGAGGTGGTCTCGCCCGTCGCCCTGCACGTCGCGAGCCTCCCGGATTCGCCGAAGATCGACGCCCACCTGGTGTTCGCGACCGCGAAGGCGTGCGGGGTCCAGGTCCGCGGGATCGCGTCGCGCCGCGAGACGGTCGAGGCGGCGTTCCTGCGCGTGCTCGCGGAGCCCACGGCGTGAGCGGCACGATCCACGACCTCGGATACCAGCGCTACACCGGGGCGCGCCGACCGACGAGCGCGCGCTGGCGGGTGATCGTGCGGCACCAGCTCACGACCGCGTGGCGGACGTGGTGGCGGTTCAAGAGCGCGTTCGGGCTCGCGGTGATCATCTCGTTCATCGCGGGGGGGCTGCTCTACCTCGCGAGCGACAAGCTGATCCGATCGCTCGGCTCCGGCAGCATCGCGGTCACGTTCGCCGACGGCGTCATCCCGATGGCAATGACCTGGTATCACCGGGCCGCGTTCCTCGCGACCCTGACGATCACCGCGAGCGTCGTCGCGGGCGACCTCCAGTCGGGGGCGTTCACGCTGTACTTCGCCCGCTCGGTGCGACCGCGCGACTACGTGCTCGGCAAGCTCGGCGGGCTCGCGATCCTCACGGCGATCCTCACGTTCGCCGGCCCCCTGCTGCTCGCCGGGCTGCGGCTCGGCCTGTGCGAGTCGACCGAGGAGCTCGTCGCCACGCTTCCCGTGCTCGGCAAGGTGGCGATCCTCGGCGCGATCGCGACGATCGTCTACACCGTGGTGCCGCTGGGGTTCTCCGCGCTCGTCACCGACCGGCGCTACGCCCTCGCGGTGTGGGCCGCCTACTACCTGGTGCTCGGGTCGATGGCGCTGCTCGCCGGCCTCGTCGCGAACCACGGGCTGGCCGCGCTCGATCTGCCGAGCGCGCTCGAGCGGATCACGCTCGCGCTGTTCGACGTGCAGTTCGTCCGCGGCAAGCACGCGGACATCCCGCTCGCGACCGCGATCGCCTCGCTGTCGATCCACGTGGTGGTCGCCCTCGGCATCCTGGGGTGGCGCGTGCGCAGCGTGCGCACCGGCGGCGTCGGCGGTAGCGGGTGACGGCGATCAAGGCCGAGAACTGCAGCAAGTGGTACGGCCAGATCCTCGGGATCTCGAACGTCACTTGGACAACGCCTGGGACAACGCCTGGGCGCCTGACCGGCGGGGTCGTCGGCTTGCTGGGCCCCAACGGCGCCGGCAAGTCGACCCTGATGAAGCTGATGGCCGGCCTGCTGCGGCCGTCGCGCGGCGCGCTCACCGTGTTCGGCGCGTCGCCGTACGACGACCTCGAGGTCCGTCGCCGGATCGGCTACACGCCCGAGCACGAGAAGGCGTGGGACGAGCTGACCGCGCTCGAGCTGGTGACCGTGATGGCGCGGCTCGCGGGCACCCCGCGGACGCGGGCGCGCGACGCCGCCGCCGCCGCGCTCGACGCGATGGGCATGACCGACGCGATGCATCGCCGGGTCCGCGGCTTCTCCAAGGGCATGCGCCAGCGCACCAAGCTCGCGACCGCGATCGCCCACGGCCCGGATCTGCTCTTGCTCGACGAGCCGCTGACCGGCGTCGATCCGGTGGCGCGCGCGGAGATCATCGAGCGGATCCGGGCGCTCGGAGCGGCAGGCAAGACGATCATCGTGTCGAGCCACGTGCTCTACGAGATCGAGGCGCTGACCAGCGAGATCGTGGTGATCCACCGGGGCCAGGTGCTCGCCGAGGGGAACGTCTTCGAGATCCGTCGGCTGATCGACAAGCATCCGCATCGGATCCGCGTCGAGTGCGATCGCCCGCGCGCGATCGTCCGCGCGCTCGCCGAGGCCGATCACCTCTCGAAGATCAGCATCGACGCGACCAGCGTGACGCTCGAGACCCGCGACCCGGATCGTTGCTACGACCAGCTCGCCGCGGCCGTGCTCGACGGCGGGCTCGTGGTGCGCTCGCTCGGGTCGCCCGACAACAACCTCGGCGCGGTGTTCGACTACCTGACCGGGACCCCGCGATGACCGCGATGAGCGCGATGATCACGATCGCGTGGGTCGCGCTGGTGCGGCTCGTGCGCGGCCGCGCCCTGTGGATCGCGCTCGTGATGGCGCTGCTCCCCATCGGCTACGCGCTCGTCGTGCGCGACGGTGGGCGCCCCGACCTGCCGGCCGACCTGTTCGCGGTCGAGCAGCTCCTGCTCGTGGTCGTGCCCCCGATGCTGCTGGCGGCCGCGATCGGCGACGAGCTCGAGGACCGCACGACCGCCTACCTGTGGTCGCGCCCGGTGCCGCGCTGGAGCGTGCTCGCGGGCAAACTCGTGGCGCTCGCGCCGATCGCGATCGTCCTCGTGCTCGCGAGCTGGATCGTCGCCGGGCTCGTCGGCAGCGGCTCGGCGCCGCCGCTCGGCACGGTCGCCGCGCTCGCCGCGGGTGGCCTCGTGATCGCGATCGTCGCGATGGGGCTCGCCACGCTCGTCCCCAAGCACGGCATCGCGTTGACGGTGACCTACTTCCTGTTCCTCGATCTGCCGATCGGCGCCCTGCCCGCGTCGCTGCGCTACCTCAGCGTCACGCACCACGTGCGCACGCTCGCCGGGACGAAGACGGCGGCGCTCGCCCAGCTCGACCCGCAGGGCCCAGCGGTGCTCGCGCTCGCGCTCATCGCGTGCGGGTGGTCGGCGATCGCGCTGTGGCGGATCCGCCGGATCGAAGCCTGAGCGAAGGCTTCGGGCGAGCGCGCTACGCGAGCTCGAGGGTCGCGGCGAGATCGTAGTCGCTGGCCTGGGTGACCCGCGCGCGCACGAGCGAGCCCGGCGCGACCTGGCCATCGGAGAGGTACGTCACGCCGTCGATGCCGGGCGCCTGGCCGTACCACCGGCCCTCGAGCAGGTGCTCGCTCTCGCTCGACTCGCCCTCGACGAGGACCACGAGCTCCTTGCCGACCAGCGCCTCGTGACGCGCACGGCTGATCTGGCGCTGGATCTCCATCAACGTCTGCTGCCGCTCGAGCGCGACCTCGGGGTCGACGCGATTGGGGAGCAGGGCGGACACCGTGCCCGGCTCGATCGAGAACGTGAACGCGCCCGCCCGGTCGAGCTTGCTGTCGCGCACGAAGTCGCACAGCTCGGCGAACTCCTCGGCGGTCTCGCCGGGGTGCCCGACGATGTACGTCGTGCGGATGACGACGTCGTCGATCCGCGCGCGGAGCTTGGTGATGAGGTCGCGCGTGATCCGGTTGGTGTGACCGCGGCGCATGCGCTTGAGCATCGGATCGGAGATGTGCTGGAGCGGCACGTCGATGTACTTGACGACCTTCGGCTCGCTCGCGATCGCGTCGATCAGCTCGTCGTCGAACGCGCTCGGGAACGTGTAGTGGAGGCGGATCCAGTCGACGGCGCTGTCGGCCTTGCCGAGCGCGCGGAGCAGCTTGGCGAGGTCTGCGCGGTGCTCCGGCGCCTTCTCGCCGTCGGGCACCTTGTCCCAGCCGTAGCGCGTCAGGTCCTGCGCGATCAGGTTGATCTCGCGGACGCCCTCGCTGCCGAGCTGCTCGACCTCGGCGACGATGTCGGCGATCGTGCGGCTGCGCTGCGGGCCGCGCAGCTTCGGGATGATGCAGAACGCGCACGGGCGATCGCAGCCCTCGGCGATCTTCACGTAGGCGCTGTGCTTGGCGCCGATGCGCACGCGGGGCGTCTCGTGATCGTAGATGTACTCGGGCGTCTCGGTGACCTCGACGACCGGCAGCTTCTTGCGGGACTTCTTTCCCTGGGGACCGAGTGGAGGGGCCTTCTTGAGGACCTTGTTGATCGACTGGAAGTCCGACGAGCCGAGGATGTGGTCGATCTCCGGGATGTCGCGGACGAGATCTTCGGAGTAGCGCTGCGCGAGGCAACCCGTCACCACCAGCTTGCCCTTGGAGGCCTTCTTGTACTCGGCCATCTCGAGGATGGTGTCGACGCTCTCCTCCTTGGCGGCGTCGATGAACGCGCACGTGTTCACGACGATCACGTCGGCGCCCTCCGGCGCGTCGACGAGCGAGTGCCCCGCGGCCTGCACCTG
>JAPLLF010001305.1 GCA_026387715.1 Pseudomonadota bacterium | reverse complement strand
CCATGCGCCGGGTCACCCAGCAGTTGATGTAGGCGAGGCCGTGCTCGCCGTCGATCGCGATGCCGGTCGGGCCCTGGCACTTGCCGATCGTGTCGTTGCCGGCGAGATCGATCAGCTTGTTCTGCGTCGAGCCGATCTCGGTCGTCGCGCCCCAGGCCGTGCGGACGAGCACGTCGCCGGCCTTGCCGAGGGCGTAGCCGATCACGTTGTCCCCCGCGGCGGCCGCGTCGAGGAACGCGATGTCGGACAGATCCCCGGGGATGAACCGGGGGTTCGTCGCGGTCGGCGCCGGGATCGCGTCGACGATCTTGCGCGCGAGGTTTGTTGTGCCGCCGCCGCCGACGACCTCGGTCGCCGACGCGAGATCGGCCACGTACACGACGGGGAACACGTTGTTGTCGAACCGCGTCGGCCCCTCGGGCGACGCCGACACGCTGGTGATGTAGAGGCGGCCGTTCGGCGCGAGCGCGACGGCGCCGAGCTGGTTCGGCGACGTGCGCACCGTCGGGTTGCCGGCGACGCCACCCTTGGCGAACCCGGAGTCGGTCGGCGCGAGCGTGATCGACTTCGTGACACCGGGATCGCCCACGTTGAACAGCCTCACGACGCCGGTGCGGCCGTCGTCGCGGGCCTCCTTGCCGGCCACCGGCGTGCCGAAGAACTGCGGGACGACGAGCGTCTCGTCGGCGTCGCTGGCGTCGAGGTTGTTGGTGACGAGCAGCGTCCTGGGGCGATCGACGTCGAGCGATCGGACGATCGCCATCGTCGACGTGTCGATCACGGACACGCGGCTCTGCGCGTACTCGGCGACGAACAGCAGCTTGCCGGTCGGCGACAGCGCGAGCGCGGTGGGCTCGGCGCCGACCTTGACCGTCGCGTCGACGGTCGGCGTGCCACCCGCGAGCCCGGTGATGCGCACGACCGTGCCGTCGGCGCGGTTGGCGACGTAGGCCGTCGTGTTGTTGGGAGCGATCACCACGGCGCTCGGCGACGCCCCGGTGGCGACCTTCGCGGTGCGCGCGTTGTCGCTGGTCTGGAACACCGCGAGCGTGCCGTCCTCGGGGTTCACCATCGCCACGTGGGTGTGGTCGTCGCTCACCGCGATCGTGCCTGACTTCGACGGGCCCTTCGCGATCGTCGCGGGTGGGTCGACCGGAGCGTCCGTGGTGAGTGGGGGGCCGCCGTCGTCGCCACAGGCCCCGAGCAGCGCACACGCCGTCAGCGTTAATCTCTTGATCGTCATCAATGTCCTCCTCCGGGTAGAGGAGGGACACCGCACGAAGTCGCACGCCGATCGCGAGAAGTGTCTAACTAGATGGAATCAGTAATCTTCTGGTCGCCCTTCGCGTAGGTCACCAGCGGCGCCGTGTGGTTCTCGATGACGTCCTCGTTGACCATCACCTCGGACACCGACTGGCCGGGGGCCTCGTACATGATGTTGAGGAGCGCACCCTCGAGGATCGCGCGCAGGCCACGCGCGCCGCTGCGCTGCTTGGCCGCCATGCTCGCGACCTTGGTCAGCGCGGCCTTGCCGAACTTGAGCTTCACGCCGTCCATCTCGAACAGCTTCTGGTACTGCTTCACGAGCGCGTTCTTCGGCTGCGTGAGGATCTGCACGAGCGCCTCCTCCGACAGCTCGTGGAGCGGCGCGATCACCGGCAGGCGACCGATGAACTCGGGGATCATGCCGTACTTGAGGAGATCCTCCGGCTCGACCTCCTGGATCAGCTCCCACTGATCGCGCTCGACCTTGGTGTGCATACCGGCGCCGAAGCCGATGAGCTTCTGGCCGATGCGGTTCTCGATGATGTCCTCGAGCCCGGTGAACGCCCCGCCGCAGATGAACAGGATGTTGGTCGTGTCGACCTGCAGGAACTCCTGCTGCGGATGCTTGCGGCCGCCCTTGGGAGGAACGCTGGCGGTCGTGCCCTCGATGATCTTGAGCAGCGCCTGCTGCACGCCTTCACCGGAGACATCGCGCGTGATCGACGGGTTGTCGCTCTTGCGCGCGATCTTGTCGATCTCGTCGATGTAGACGATGCCGCGCTGGGCCCGCTCGATGTCGTGATCGGCGTTCTGGAGCAGCGAGACGATGATGTTCTCGACGTCCTCGCCGACGTACCCCGCCTCGGTGAGGTTCGTCGCGTCCGCGATCGCGAACGGCACGTTGAGGATGCGCGCGAGCGTCTGCGCGAGCAGCGTCTTGCCGCTGCCCGTCGGGCCGAGCAGCAGGATGTTCGACTTCTGCAGCTCGACGTCGTCGTCGCTGCTGGTCGGCTTCTGATCGATGCGCTTGTAGTGATTGTGGACGGCGACCGCGAGGATCTTCTTCGCGCGGTCCTGCCCGATCACGTACTCGTCGAGCACCTTCTTGATCTGCGCCGGCTTCGGGATGGAGGTCGTCCCGTGGGACTGGTCCTCCTTCTCGATCTCCTCGGCGATGATGTCGTTGCACAGGCCGATGCACTCGTCGCAGATGTAGACGGTGGGGCCGGCGATCAGCTTCTTGACCTCTTTCTGCGCTTTACCGCAGAAGGAGCAAGTCAGCGAAGCACCATCGCGTTTCTCGATCGGCATCAGACCCCGAGCGTACCGCGCCGCCGTCCCGGCGGCACGAGCAAGGCTTCCAACTTGTTCGCTTTGCTCACGAAATCCCGGCGAAAGCCGGACTCGTAGGCTTCGCCAAATTGTTCGTCACCAATTCCGGCGAAAGCCGGACTCGTAGGCTTCGCCAAATTGTTCGCTTCGCTCACCAATTCCGGCGAAAGCCGGACTCGTAGGCTTCGCCTACTTCTTCTCTTCCGGCTTCTTCTTCGCGGTGATCAGCACCTCGTCGATGATGCCGTACTCCTTCGCGTTCGCCGCCGACATGAAGTTGTCGCGGTCGGTGTCGTTCTTGATCTTGTCGACGGGCTGGCCGGTGTGCTTCGAGTACAGCTCGTTGAGGGTGTCGCGCGTCTTCAAGATCTCCTTGGTGTGGATCTCGATGTCCGTCGCCTGCCCCTGGAAGCCCGCGAGCGGCTGGTGGATCATCACGCGCGCGTGGGGGAGGGCGTAGCGCTTGCCCTTGGTGCCGGCCGCGAGCAGGAACGAGCCCATCGACGCCGCCTGCCCCATGCAGATCGTCGCGACGTCGCAGTGGAGGTATTGCATCGTGTCGTAGATCGCGAGCCCCGCCGAGACGTGCCCGCCCGGCGAGTTGATGTAGAGCATGATGTCCTTCTCCGGCTCCTCGCTGTCGAGGAACAGGAGCTGCGCGATGATGACGTTGGCGATGTCGTCGTTGATCGGCGTCCCGAGGAAGACGATGCGATCCTTGAGCAGGCGGGAGAAGATGTCCCAGCCGCGCTCGCCGCGGTGAGTCTGCTCGATCACCGTCGGGACCATGTAGTTCATCATCGGGAATCCGAATCCATCGGAGGGCTTCATCTCGACGACTGTACGAGCCGACGGAGACCCGCGCAATGCCACCGACGCCTAGCTGATGAGCTAGGGGGGGTGGGCAGGTCGGCCTACTTGCCCTTGGTGAAGGACACGAGCTTGGCGTCGACCTCGTTGATCGTGCCGTGGTGCTCGTAGTGGTAGCGGGCGACGCCGGTGCCGGGCTCGAGCTCGAAGGTCTGCTCGTCGGGGCCGGTGACGAACGACAGCGCGTAGCCGCTCTCGACGGACGACACGCGCCAGCAGTAGACGACCTCGGCCGACGGGCAGATCTTCTGGCCGTCGATCACGGGCCACGAGAACCAGCCCTCGGCCCCGTCGAGGCTCGGCTCGGCACCCTCGGCCGCGCCGGCCGCGCCGAACAGGAAGCTGTTGCCCGAGCGCAGGAGCGTCTTCTCCGACGGCACCGGCCCGGCCTGACCGGTCTCGCGGTTGAACTCGGCGAGGTCGCTCGGCCAGCCCTTCACGCGATACGCGGTCACGCCGTTGGCCTCGTGTGCGTCGAGCACCTCGGTGGTCCACTCGAGCGTCGACGTCGTCTCCTTGTCCGTGGCGACGTCGTACCGCTTGACGGTGACGGCGTACGTCCACTTCGCGCCCTTGGCGAGCGGCAGCGGATCGGCGGCGATCATTTCCTGCGTCGTGAGCGGACGCTTGGTCGACGAGGAACTGCACGCGGCGAAGCCCAGGCCAAGGCCAAGGACGAGGGGAGCGAAGCGAGTCATGGCGAGCAGCGTCATCCTACCCCTAAGCCTAAGCAAACAAGCTGACCGGGGGCACGATTTCATGTGTATGGTCCGCCCGATGTCGCTGGTCGATCGCCTCAGAGAGATCCTCCCCGTGCCGGGCCTCGTCGAGCGGGGCAAGTCGCGCAACCTGATCGCCGACGCGTGGAACCTGCTGTCGGGTGTGCCGGGCGGGAAGATCGTGTTCTCGCGGCTCATCGGGCGTATGGCCCCATACACTGGCACCATCCACGCGACGGTGACCGTGCTGCGCGCCGGCTACGCCGAGGTCGAGATGGCCGATCGCCGGGCGGTCCGCAACCACCTCGACTGCGTCCACGCGATCGCGCTGGCGAACCTCGCGGAGCTCGCGGGCAACGCGGCGCTCGCGTACTCGCTCCCCGACGACGCGCGCTTCATCGTCAGCGGCATGTCGATCGAGTACCTCAAGAAGGCCCGCGGCACGATCACGGCGATCGGCGAGCCGCCGGTCCCGCGGACGTCGGCCCGCGCCCAGTACGACGTGCCGGTCGTCCTCCGCGACGCCGGGGGCGAGGCCGTCGTCCGCGCGGTCCTCCACACCCTGGTGGGCCCGAAGAAGAGCTCCAGCGGCGACCGTCGCGATGTGAATTAGTGGCCACGCGCGATCGTTCGTCTTATTCGTTGGAGGTACCTCGATGCGACTTCATCTGCTGATCGGCGCGGCGCTGCTCTCCCTGGTCGGGTCGGCCGACGCCGATCCCGCCGACTTCATCGCCTCGGCGAAGGTGTTCTATCGCGTCGTCGCGTGCGGCGGCAGCGACGCGATCCCGGCGGGGCTCGATCAGGCGACGGTCGACAAGCACTGCGTCGAGCAGCAGCAGCGCTACGCGAGCTACACCAAGAAGTACCTCGAGCCGGCGAGCGCGTTCTTCGCGACCCTGCGTCCCAAGACGTTGCCGACCACGGTGGTCTATCCGTTCGGCGGCGGCGATCTCGCGAGCGCGCTGGTGACCTACCCCGACGCGCGCGAGATCACGACGATCTCGCTCGAGCACGCCGGCGATCCGACGCGGCTCGCCAAGCTCGACAAGAAGCAGCTCGCGGCCGCGCTCGCGTCGTATCGCGACGCCAGCGCGGGCCTGCTGTCGCTCAACGACTCGACGAGCGAGAACATGCGGAAGCTCGAGAAGGGCGGCATCCCGGGCCAGCTCTCGTTCCACATCACCGGCATGACCGCGCTCGGCTTCGAGCCGGTGTCGCTGAAGTACTTCCAGTTCGCCGAGGACGGCGCGATCAAGTACCTGTCGCAGGTCGAGATCGACGAGCTGCAGTCGAAGCTCGCGAAGAAGGTCAAGAGCGGCTGGGTCGACACCGACTTCAGCGAGGCCTACACGAACATGGAGCTGTCGTTCCGCAAGGCGGGCGATCCCAAGGCGCCGATCATCGTGCATCGCCACGTCGCCGCGAACCTCGGCGACAAGGCGCTCAAGGGCTCGCCGCTCGAGAAGCACCTCGTCGCCAAGGGCAAGATCGCCGCGATGACCAAGGCCGCGAGCTACCTGCTGTGGACCTGGGGCTTCGACACGATCCGCGACTACCTGGCCACCAACATGGTGTGGATGGCGTCGGACTCGACGGGCCTGCCGCCGGCGCGGGCCCGGAAGGCCGGCTTCAAGCAGACCACCTACGGCACGTTCACCGGGCCGTTCCTCGAGGAAGCCAGCAAGGACGTCGGCGAGCAGATGGTGAAGCTGTGGACCTCCCAGCCGCGCCGCAAGCTCGGGTTTCGTTACGGCTATCCGGACGCCAACAAGAACCTCCATCTGATGATCACGGAGCCGAAATGAAGCTGCTCGCCATCACGCTCGCGTTGAGCTCGATCCTCGTCGCGTCGTCGGCCCGCGCCGACGAGCCGGACCCGACGTCGGAGCCGACGCCGGGCACCGAGCCGGCCACGGTCGGCGATCCGATCGGTGACGTCGCGCCAGGTCCGGCGCCGACCACGCCCAAGACGAAGCCGGCCGCGCGGATGATGAACCCCGCGCCGCGCACGGTCCGCGTGCGGTCGAGCGACGACGGCGAGAGCCGCCTCGAGAAGAAGGAGGACGTCGTCGCCGGTGGCAAGCACTGGCGGATCAAGACGTCGCAGGGCGCGGTGCACGTGTGGGTGCCCGAGGGCTACGATCGGGCGACGGCCGGCACGGTGATCTACGTGCACGGCTACTGGCTCGACGCCGACGGGGCGTGGTCGCAGCACGAGCTCGCCAAGCAGTTCAAGCGCAGCAAGCAGAACGCGATGTTCATCGTGCCCGATGCGCCGCAGAACAACGACGACAGCGTGAAGTGGCCGGCGCTCGCGGACCTCCGCAAGGCGGTGTCGCGCGCGAACCTCCACCTGCCCGACGGGCCGGTCATCGTGATCGGGCACTCCGGCGCGTTCCGCACGATCATGCAGTGGGTCGATCACAAGCTCGTCGATCAGATCATCCTGCTCGACGCGATGTACTCGGGGGAGAGCGCGTTCGACGAGTTCATCGCGACCGGCAAGCGCGCCGACGATCACAAGCTGATCGTCGTCGGCGCGGGCACGGCGCAGGAGTCGACCGCGTTCGCCAAGAAGTACAAGTTCGCCGTCGCGCGGGAGAAGCTGCCCGACGCCGTCGGCGGGTTCTCCAAGCGCGAGCGCGGCGCCAAGCTGCTCTACGTCCGCTCGCAGTACGAGCACATGCAGATCGTGACCGGCGGCAGGGTCATCCCGATGTTGCTCCGCGTGACCCCGCTCAAGGCCCTGTAGCTGCCGCGGCGCGGGGGTGGTCCCGCGCGATCTGAGGTAGCATCGCCGCCATGGCCGTCGTCCTCGCGCTCCCCGGCAACGAGGATCACGCGACCCGCCTGGGGCACCTCCTGGGCGCGCGGGTCGTCGTCCCGGAGGTCCGCAGGTTCCCCGATGGCGAGCTGTACGTCCGGTTGCCGGACGATGCGGACGTGGCCGGCCAGGACGTCGTGCTCGTCGGCACCCTGCACCAGCCGATGGACAAGTTCCTGCTCGTCGCGTTCCTCGCGGGCACCGCGCGCGATCTCGGCGCACGGCGCGTCGGCCTGGTGGCGCCCTACCTCGCGTTCCTCCGGCAGGACGCGCGGTTCCGGACCGGCGAGGGCGTGACCGCGAAGTATTTCGGCGAGCTGATGTCGCGCACGGTCGACTGGCTCGTCACCGTCGATCCG
>JAPLLF010000775.1 GCA_026387715.1 Pseudomonadota bacterium | reverse complement strand
GACGACCACGACCGCGCCGCGCGGCAACAACTCGACGACGTCGGGGAACACGAGATCGGCCAGCGCCCCGCCGCCGCTGGCGACGTGCAGCAGCCGCGACGCGTCGCGCCGCTCGGTCGCGTCTTGAGCGATCAGCTCGGGAGGGAGCTCGAAGCGATAGTCGGAGGGTGCGAACACGAGGGCGGCGGACGCTAGCAGACTGCAACCGGAGGGAACAGCGCGTGTCGGGTGGTACGGTTCGCCGCACCGATGAAGTCCCTGGGGATCCTGTTGCTCTTCACGGCGACGACCGCCGTCGCCGCGCCGGTCGCGGCCATCGACGTCGATGGCGAGCGCGCCGAGCTCGGCGACACCGGCGTGCTGACGATCGCCGGCAAGCGCGCCGCGAAGTTGACGGTCGGGCGCGGCGCGACGCTCGCCACCGCGCGGTTCCGCGCGACCACGATGATCGTCGTGGCGTCGGCGACCGAGGCGATCGTCGTGGCGTCGGCGACCGAGGCGATCGTCGTCGCCGCCGACGACGGCAAGCCGTGGCGGAGCGCCGGGCGAGTTCCGATCGGCGGCGTCGGGCTCGACGCGGACTACGCCTACGCGATCGACGCGACGCCGGGCGGCCTCGTGCGCTACCAGGTGATCGCGGGCGCGACGCGGTGCGATCGCAAACCCGCGTACCTGTTCGCGGAGATGTTCGATCCGGCGACCGGCAAGCTGGCGAAGGTCGTGCCTCCGAGCGGGATCGATCCCGCCGCGCCGGTGCTCCAGGCGCGCCTGGATCGCGACCCGGCGAGCAGCCCGCTGGTCTATCGCGCGCGGCTCGCGTCGACGCAGCCCGGCGCGACCGACGCGGGCGCGCTGACCCGCCCCGAGGAGCTCGACGACGGCACGCCGGCGACGACCTGGAGCGAGGGGGCTGGAGGCAACGGGCGCGGCCACTTCATCACGTTCGAGGGACGCGCCAGGGTCGGCGCGACGCAGCTCCGCATCGTGCCCGGGGACCCAAGGTCGGCCGAGGCGATGCGCGCGGTGAATCGCCCCAAGCGGCTCGGGCTCATCACGCCGACGAATGCCTGGTGGGTCGAGCTGCCCGATCCGGGGCAGCGGCCGAACACGGACCCCCTCGGCGCGGCGTACGCGATCGATCTCCCGAGCCCGGCGATGGGCTGCCTCACGATCGTCCTCGACGCGGCGTACCCCGGGACGACCGACGCGACGACGTTCGCGGAGCTCGAGGTGTTCGCCGAGGGCGAGCGGACGGCTGGTGGCGGCGAGGCTGTGCTCGCGCGGCTCGTGGCGGTGACCGCGATCGAGGCCGAACTCGCCAAGACGACGGACGTCATGACGCGCCATCGCCTCGTGATGGCGCTCGCGCAGGATCGCGATCCGACGGCCGCGACCGCGCTGGCCACCGCGGCCACCGCTGGCGCGCTCCGCGATGCCGATCTCCACGAGGTGATCGACGCGCTCGGCACGTTCGGCCAGACGGCCGCGCTCGCCACACTCGCCCGGCAGACGCGGCTCGCCGGCGACGTCCGCGCGTTCGCGGCGTCGAAGATCGACGCGACGCGCGCCGAGGGGCTGGCCGCGCTCGTCGACCTCGCGGGCACCGAGCCGCGCGAGCTCCGCCGCGCGGTGATCGACGCGCTCGCGCGGGCGCCGCTCGCGACGCTGTTCGACGCCGCGGCGACGATGCAGGGCGCGTCACCGGACGTCGTGCGCGCGCTCACCAAGCAGGCACGCGTCGCGAAGGCCAGCGAACCTCTGCGCGCCCAGATCGTCGCGGCCCTCATCGCGGGCTTGACCGCCGCGACCGACTACGAACATCGCTACCGGGTGATCGACGCGATCGCGACGCTGGGCGACGCGGCGGCCCTCGCGACGCTCGAGCGCACGCTCCGGACCTTGCCCGCGGGATCCGGATCCGCGGCGCTCCGGCAGGTCGCGATCCGCGCGATCGCGCAGTCGCCCCGCGGGGCCGCGATGCCGCTCGTGATCGGCCTCGCGAGCGATCGCGATCCGGGCGTGCGCCTCGCCGCCCTCGGTGCGCTCGCGACGGTGGACGCCGATCCGGGCGGTCCATGGCATGCACCCGACGGCCCCGACGCGATCGATCGCGTCATCATCACGGCGGTGTCGACCGATCGCTGGCCCGAGGTCCGCAGACGCGCCGCCGAGTCGCTCGGCAATCGCTGCGAGCGGGTGGGCCCCGCCGCGGCGCTGACCGCCGCGCTCGACAAGGACCGAGATCCGGGCGTGCGGGTCGGCTCGCTGACCGCGCTCGTGCAGTGCCACGCGACCGGCGTCGCGCAGCTCCTCCGGCGGCTGTGGGACGACGGCAAGGCGCCGCTCGGGCTCCGCACGCACGCCGTCGACGAGACGGTGATCCTGGGCGACGCGGCGCTCGCCGAGCAGCTCGTCGGCAAGCTCGCGGCGTGGCGTGGCGCGGCGATCGAGAGCAAGGAAGCGCTCGAGCTCGCGCAGCACGCGGCGGTCGCGATCGGGCGCCTCGCGCCGAGCGGCGCTCCGCAGGCGCTGCTCGCTGCCCTCGACGACTCGGCCTATCCGGAGATCGTGAGCGCCGCCGCCCTCGGCCTCGGCGCGCTCGGCCCCGCCTGCCCCGCCGCGGCGAAGGTCAAGCTGCTGGCGATCGCGAGCGAGGACGAGGCCCTCGCCATCGTCGCGCGGCGCGCCGCCGCCCAGTGCGGGAAGTGATACTAGCGACGACGACGCGACCGACGACGCGTTAGCCGACCTGCGCGAGCGCGTCGCGCAGGCGCTGGTTCTGCGGCTCAAGCTCGAGTCCACGCTGGAACATCGACTTCGCCTTCGGCGCCTGGCCGAGCTTCACGTGGATCGTGCCGAGCGCCCAGTACACGTCGGCCTTCGTGATCCCGGCGTCGGCATCGATGTTCTGCAGCACGAGCGACTGGTAGATCTTGCGGGCCTTCTCCCAGTCCTCGACGGCGAAGTACAGCCGACCGAGGCCGCTCATCGTGACGACGTCGGTCGGGTTCACGCGCAGCGCTTCCTCGTAGGCCACGAGCGCGCCGGGGCGGTCGCCGCGGGCCTCGAGGATGCCCCCTTGCCGCTGGCGGAACCGGGCGACGTCCTTCATCCGTCGGTTCGCCTTCGCGTCCTCGGCGAGCTTGTCGTAGATCGGCGCGGCCTCGTCGAGCCGGTTGGTCGCGAAGTACAGATCCGCGAGCGGTCCGAGCACGCGCGGATCGGCCGGCGCATCCTGGGCCGCGCGGGCGAGCGCCTCGAGCGCCGCCTCGGGGCGCTGGGCCTTGCGCTCGAGGTCAGCGATCTCGACGTACACGGCGACGCGTTCACCCGCCGTGGCCAGCGTGGAGACCCGCCGCCGGAGCATGTCCGCGAGCACGACGTGGTCACCGCGTTCACGCGCGAGCTTCTCGAGCGCCGCGATCGACGCCGCGTGCGTCGGATCGTGCTGGAGCGCGTGGGTCAGGTGCTGCATCGCGGTCGCCGGATCGGCGTCGCCGACGCGCGCGACCTCGGCGAGCCGGAAGAACAGGTCCGCGGCATCGCGCCCGCTGGGCGACAGCTTCAGCGCCTGCTCGAGCGTCGACTTGCACTTCTCCCAGTCGCCCGCGCGCTCGAGGATCTTCGACAGCCGCGTGAGCGCGGCCACCGAGGACGGATCGCGCGCGAGGATCTTCTCGAGGATCTCCCCGGCGGCATCCGGGTTGTCGAGCTTGCCCTCCCAGATGTCGGCCGCGCGCGCGAGGATCGCGAGCTCGGCCACCCCGTCGTTCTGCGCCGCCGCGAGCTCGGCCCGCCGCTCGAGCAGATCGACGACGTCGTGCCAACGCGACGCCCCGCCGAGGAGCCGCTCGAGCTCGGCGTACGCGTTCGCGTACGAGCTGTCCAGATCGAGCACCTGGAACCACGCCGCGATCGCGTCGTCGACGCTCGCCCGCTTACCCTCGGCGAGCTTCGCCATCTCCGTGTGGATCTCGATCCGCTCGGCAGTCGTCTGCGCGAGCGCGAGCCGACGCCCCTGGACGTCGGCGACCGCCGCCCAGTCACCGCCCGCGGCGTGCGCACCCTCGAGCGAGGCGAGCGCCGCCGGATCATCCGGATCGAGATCGAGGACACCCTGCCACGCGGCCACCGCACGCGGCCCACCCTCCTCGAGCCGCGCGATCTCGCTCCGCAGGTGCTTCTGCTCGAGCGAATCGTCCGCGAGGTGCGCCGCGCGCCCGAGGATCTCGATCAGCGCGGGCTTGTCGTGGCCCGCCGCGCGATAGATCCGCGCGAGCTCGTCGAGCGCCCGCCGGTCATCGTCGCCGTCGGCGATCTCTCGCCAGGCCGCGATCGCACCTTCGCGATCGCCGAGCCGCTCGGCGAGCCGCCCGACCTCGGCGAACGCGTCCCGTCGCTCCGTTGGATCGGCGACCACCTTGCCTCGCTGGCGCAGCGCATCGACGAGCTCCGGCGACTGGTTCAGGCGATAGATCTCGATGAGGGGATCGAGGGCGGTCAGGGAGTCGGGCTCGAGGGCGAGCGCGCCGCGATAGCTCGCGGCCGCCGCTTCGAGATCGCCGATCCGCTCGCGCTGGATCGAGCCGAGGAACACGAGCAACGCGACCTGCACGTCGGCGTCGCGCGTGCGCGCCTCCGGCGTGTGCACGATCGCGTCGACGCGGGCCGCGACCTCGGGCCACTGCCCGAGTCGCTCGCCGAGCCGGTCGATGACGGCGAGCGCCTGGTGCGACGACGGCTCGATCGCGAGCCACCGCAAGGCCGCGCCGAGCGCGCGGCCTTGATCGCCGAGCTTCTCCTCGGCGAGCTCGACGATGCGCCCCAGCAGGCCCGCACGATCGAGCGCGTCGTCGGTGAACGTCAGCTTGGCCTCGAGGATCATCACGAGGTGGGCGAAGTCGCCATCCTGATCGTAGAGCGGCTCGAGGATCTCGACGATCTCGCGGACCTCCCCTGCCCCCGGGCCGGCCGCGAGCACGCGCTCGAGCGCGCTCCGCGCCTGGCCGTGCTGCGGCACGATCGAGAGCACCTCGCGATACGCGGCGATCGCCTCGCGCGTCGCCTGCAGCGTGGTCTCGTGGAGATCGCCGAGTCGGAACAGGTACTCCGCGGTGACCGGGTCGTCCTCGGAGGCATCGGCCTCCCGGCGGAGCACCACCGCGAGATCGGGCCAACGACCGCTGCGCGCGAGCACGCGCTCGAGCGCGGCGCGCGCCGGACGTGGCTCCGGCCCGTTCGTCGCTCGCTCTAAGGCCGCCGCCGCACGATCGAGGTTCGCGAGATTGTCCTCGGCGATCTGCCCGAGCC
>JAPLLF010000559.1 GCA_026387715.1 Pseudomonadota bacterium | reverse complement strand
GCCCGACGGCGCGGTGTAGAGCACGCTGCGGCCGTACAGCGCGTGGTCGACGAGCCGCTCGAGATCGCGCTCGCGCCCGTAGACGGCCTGATCGTGCTCGGTCAGCGGCTCGAGGTGGTGGAAGGGCACCCGCGGTGGCGCGGTGATCGTGGCGTGCTCCACCGGGGCCTTGCCGGCGAGCGCGGCGGCGAAGTCGCCCGCGGTCTGGAAGCGCTGCGCGGGGTCGGTGGCGAGCGCGATCGCGAGTATCGTGCGCAGCGCGGCCGGCAGCGCGGCGAGCACGTCGTCGGGAGGCACCAGCGCGCGCGCGGTGGTGCGGCGCCAGCCGGTCAGCAGGAACACGAGCACGAGCGCGGCCGAGAACAGATCCGAGCGGGCGTCGACGCGGCCCTCGGCGAGCTGCTCGGGCGCCATGAACGCCGGGGTGCCGCCGACCGAGGTCGCGGCGCCGTCGTTGGTCGGCCGCAGGCGCGCGAGCCCGAAGTCGACGAGCACGACGCGATCGCCGACGACGATCGCGTTGGCGGGCTTGACGTCGGCGTGGACGAGCCCCGCGTCGTGCGCGGCGCCGAGGCCCGCGAGCAGCTGGCGGACGATCGCGATCGCGCGGTCGTGCGCGATCGGGCCGTCGGCGACGAGCGCCTGCAGATCGCGCCCGCGTGATGTCGGCCTGGTGGATGCGGACGACGCCCGGGTGATCGATGCGGCCGACGCTGCGGATCTCGTGCACGAACAGCCGGCCGTCCTCCGACGCCGGATCGACGTCGGCGTGGATGACCTTGACCGCGACGTCGCGCTCGACGGCGAGCTGGTGCGCGCGGTACACGGTGCCGAACGTGCCGCGCGCGATCTGCGCGTCGATCCGGAACCGTCCCGGCAGCACGCAGTCGACGAGCTCGTCGCCGGCCAGCGGCGCGGCGCCGGCCGGCCGGGCGCGCACGAGCTGGCTGCGCCGGAGATCCCACAGCCGCGACATGCGATCGAGCGGCGGCGAGTTCGCGAGCGTGATCGACGCGGTCGTCGCGAGCAGCGCGGCCTCGGGGACCGCCCGCGCGAGGTGGGCGGCCAGCGCCTTCGCGGTCACCGTGCCGGTGCGCGGATCGATCGCCTCGCCGCACAGCCCGCCGAGCAGCGCGTCGGCGAGGGGCGATCCGGGTGTGGTCGGCGCGTGCACGGCGATCAGATCGTGCTGCGAGCCGAGCGGCGCGAGCCACGTCTCGAGGCGCGGGGCGTCGGCGCGCGCCGAGACGATCGCGCACACGTGCGCCGCGCGGGCCTGCGCCAGCCGCTCGCCGATCCACGCGAGCGACAGCGTCGCGTCGTCGGGATACGCGCGATGCACACTGCCCGCGACGAGCGCGGGGCCCGTCGGCAGCTCGACTACGGCGCCGAGCACCACGAGCACGCAGACCTCGGCGTCGTCGGCGACGAGCTCGTCGACGCCGCGTTTGAGTGACGCGCGATCGAGCCCTGCGAGCGCGTCGATCCGGCGGATCTTCCAGAGCGCGCCGGTCGCGCGCAGCGCCTCGCCGATCTGGCCGAGCGTCTGCACCGCCGAGCGGTCCTCCGCGTGGCCATCGATCCCGAGGCCGGCGACGAGCAGCGCCGTGCCGTCGGGTCGTTCACGTCCTGCCCCCGCCATGAGGTCGCGGACCCTAGCATGCGACCCGACGCGATCCGCTGTAGGTTCGAGGGCATGGACCGTCGTCTCGCCCTCGCCGCCACGGTCCTCGTGGACACCCTCGGGGGCTGCTGGGGGGCGCCGAAGCCGAGCACGCCGCCGCTGATGATGCCGCCAACCCCCCTGGCGACCGGCCTCGTCTGGCAGTCGCCGGTGCAGCCGTGGCACCTGCGCCACGTGACGTCGTCGCTCGCGATCGCCGGCGACGTCGCGATGATCGGGTCCGACGACGGCTGGATCACGCGGATGGATCTCCGGACCGGGCGCATCACCGGCGAGAAGCAGCTCGATCCCGCGCTCGCGATCCAGGGGCTCGCGGCGCTGCCCGGCCAGCGCTGGTTCGTCGTCGGGCACGGGGAGAAGGTGCAGCGCCTGTGGACCCTCGACGGCGCCACCCTCGACGCCAGCGTCCTCGAGCTCGCGAACGACAAGCGCGTCGGGACCACCGCGTTCGAGGTCGCGGTGCTGGCCGACGGCGGCCTCGTGATCACCGGGCGCGGGCTGCCGCTGGCGATCTACGATGCCCGGACGTTCGCGGTCCGCACCACGCTCGACCCCGAGCTGGGGTGGTCGCACCCGCGCGCGGTCGGCACGTCGCTCTACGCCGAGCAGCGGTATCGCGGCCACCGGTTCGAGCTCGCGACGGGGGCCCGGATCCAGCTGCCGGTGCGCGTCGAGATCACGCCGACGACGAACCTCCAGGAGCTCCGCAAGGGCAGCACGGCGGTCGTCGCGCGGCTCGACGGCGCGGTCGCCACGCCGCTCCCCGAGGAGATCGACACGTTCGCGACCGGCCCGACCGAGACGTTCGTGACGGTGCGCAAGACGCAGCTCCAGATCCGGACCGCGCCGACCGGGGAGATCGTCCGCCGCGTCGAGCTCGGCGCGTCGGCGCGCGGCGCCGTGGCGTCGCGGCCGGTCGTGGACGCCACACGCGCGGTGTTCGACGCCGGCGCGATCCTCCGTGTCGTCGACCTCGCGACCGGAGCGATCACGCCCGAAGGCGCGCCGCCGTGGGGCCGCGCCACCCGCGTCGCGCTCGACGCCGCGGGCGGCGGGCGGGCGACCGGCGCCGGGTTCGCGGGGCCGCTCGCCGCGCCGGGTCCGGCCGGCGCCG
>JAPLLF010000228.1 GCA_026387715.1 Pseudomonadota bacterium | reverse complement strand
CTCACCAGCCGCATCGGTGGGCGCCCCACGCTCAGCTCTCATCCTTGGGCGCGTCGGCCGCGTTCAACTTGGCAAACTCCGCCATCACCTCTGCTCCAATCGCCACCGCCGCTGCCTGACGCTCAGCGAACGTCGAGTTGGTACCCAACCTCGCGGCGATCTCGCGATCGATCACGTCGGCGATCGCAATGGCTCGGGCGCTGACTCGTCTCGGTTTGCTGGCCATACCGCCGAGGCTGTCCTTCGGCCGCCGTTCAAGCGTCGCCGTCAAGCACCACGAATTTCATGCGTGCGCCGTCGAGCGCTCAGGACTGGATCCGCCTTGATCCCGAACTGCATGAAGCCCCCGTCGCGATGAATCATTCTAAAGGTACAAGTCGAAGGACATGCCGCCCCCGAGACCTGACCACATCTGAGGCAATATCAATAACCTTCTGGGGGAGTGGATTTCCGGAGAGTGTCAGATCCCCGATCAGCCCTAGCCTCTCAACAACCTCTGACGATAGCTCCCGAAGGTCGTTTTGCTCGAGATGCAGCGAATCGAGTAATTTCATCGCACCCATTTTAAGCGGTAGCTCACGTAACCGATTTCCCGCCAATCTAAGCCCACACAGTTTGGATAGACCATCAATTCCCTCGGGAATCCGAGTGAGTCGATTACCGCTTGCGTTAAGAACCCCCAGTCGCTTCAGATTAACAATACTCGACGGAAGCTCGTTCAGTCGATTATGAGACACGTCAAGCTCCCTGAGTTCGGCGAGCTGACCTATCTCCTCGGGAAGCTCCTCAATGAGATTTGACCAAAGATTCAACACTTGGAGATGCCTGAGTTCAGTGACTTGAGACGGCAGAGTTCTGATTTGATTGTCTCCCAACCACAACTCGCAGAGGAACGACAATTTCATAACTTGTGGAGGAGTCTCCGACAGGAGATTGCCATCGAGCCATAACTCCCTAAGACTATCAAGGTTACCAAACTCTTCTGGGAGCCATGAAATTCTGTTCTCGGAAAGAGAAAGGTAGCTAAGGTTCGTCAACCCACCCATCGAACAAGGCAGTTCTGAAATGTGATTCTTGTCTGCCGACAGCATCTTTAGGTTGCGAAGAAGTCCAACCTCATCCGGAAGTTGCGAAATTTCGTTGCTCTTGATCATTAGCTGTTCCAACTCGCAGGCTTCGCAGAGGCTTTTGGGAAGGCATGTGAGGCGGTTCCTCCCAAGGAACAGAATCTGCAGCCGCTTGGAACCCGATAGGTTCGCTGGAAGTGATGCGATAAGATTCCCCTCTGCCTCGAGTCTTCTAAGTGGAAGGGCAAAGAGGTTGGCCGGAAGATCGCGTACTATGTTGCCATTTAGTCGCAGATCTTCGAGAGCCGTGAGTTGCTCCAGCCAGCCAGGCAACAAGGAGATCCTGTTTCGATCAATTGATATGCTCCTAAGCGCATGATTGCTAGACAATACGCATGGAAGCTCCGTAAACTTGTTTCCGTCCAAACATATCTCCTCGAGGAGATCTAGTTTGACAAACGATTCTGGCAGAGTGTCGAGTTCGTTTTCACATGCGTGAATAACTTCAAGACTCCGAAGCATACCAAGTGCAGACGGCAGCTGAACCAACTCGTTTCCGCTGACGTCCAAGCGTCTAAGGTATGGCAGTGATCCGATCTCTTCAGGAAGGTATCGCAGGCCCGAAGAAGACAGATCCAACTCGGCAGCTCGCGTGTCCCGAGCTGCCGCGATTGTCCGCGAAACTTGTTCGTTGTTCAAAAATCCCCGCACATGTCAGGCTATCATCGGGTTCGCAGCTCGTACTACTCGATCTTTCTCTTCTTGTCGCGTGCTGCCCTTGCTTCCGCTGCTGCGGCTTCCCGATCAGCCTTCGCCCTCGCGTATGCTGCGGCGTTCTGCGCCTTGTCCTCTTCCTTCCAATGCTGCTTGTGGCTGGGTGCGTTTGCTTCGCTGCGTTTCCTATGTCCACCCTTGGCAGAGTAGTGTTGGTCCCTGGAAACCTCGTCCCCGAGATTGCCGAGTTTGCCTGTCTGATCGCTCCCTCGGATTCCAAACCCCGTGCCAATCCGTCCCCCATTTCCGATCCCAGGATCCGGAATGAATGGGAGATCACTCATCACTGTGCCTTCTGCCGTCGACGAGGCGATGTCGGCCTCCGCTGACGCGCTTGGCGCTTGATCCGAGGACATCGTCAGCACGTTAAAGACAACGCTACCAATGCCCGTGGGAACCGAGGCCGCAGCCTGCTTGACGGCATAGTAGGCAGAGACCACCGCTTCGGCATTGAGCGTCGGACGCTCACTCATCCTGGGTGCGGTGGACTCGTGAGAATGGATAGGGATGTCCGCACCCTTCGTCGTGCACTGCCAGTTGTCGTAGACCTCCTGCGGCGTTAGTCGAGGATCCTGACCATCCGGGTCGACGTAGCGGAGCGGATTATTGAGGCTCATCGTGTAGAGCGACGACCTCCGCGGGCTCGTCCACGCGGCCTCGGGTGTGAACCGATACAGCGGATCGCCCTGCGTCCACGTCATCGACGAGCGGTCGTAGTACCTGGCGCCGTAGTACGCGAGGCCGCTGAGGTCATCGGTGTACTTGTCGTTCATGCGCCGCGGGTGGCCGGCGAGCCCGGTTGTCCCGCCGACGTCGGTGGCCTCGATCGTCGAACCGAACGGGGTGTGGACCAGGCCGACGCGGACGCCGCCGCTGCCGTCGACGGCGGCCAGCAGGTTGTCGGCCAGGCCATGGGCCTGGAACTCGAGGGTGTAGTCGGTGTTGCTCGGGCCGGTCCGCGCCACGCGGGCGACGGGCGTGCCGAGCGCGAGGTGCGAGTAGGCAAACTGGACGGCGCCGGCGCCGTCGTAGTGGTACTCGACCTCGCGATTGAACACGACGAGCTCGGTCCTGGTCCCTGCGCTGTCCCGCTTGAGGATGCTCGTGCGGAGGCCGTTGCCGTCGTACCAGTACTCCTCGCTGCCGAGCACGGCGCCCGCGCTGGACTTCTTGGTCGCGCGGCGGAGCTGGTCCTTGCCGTCGTAGACGCACTCGGTGAGCGCGCCGGTGCAGCTGCTCCCGACGAACGTGCCGCTGCACCGCGCGGTCTGGTTGCCGGCGTCGTCGTAGCGATAGCTCGCGAACGTACCGACCGTCGGCGTGGCGGTGCCGACGAGCGCGGTGACCTGCTCCGGATCGGTGCCCGCGTACTGGTAGTTGACGTGACGTGGGACGACGTCGCTGTTCGGCAACGCCGTGGCGGTCTCGTCGACGTGCGCGAACCGGCCGCTCGCCCCGTAGGCGTAGGTCGCGGCGAACGAGCTCTGCAGGGTCTCGCCGACGCTGGCGATCTGGTGGCGCGCGTCGTAGCCGTAGACGAAGTGCTTCTGGTTCGTCGCGCCGAGCCAGTGATCGAGCGTCTTGGGGTCGTCACCACCGAAGTAGGCGAGGTCCTGGCGGGCGATCCGCGTGCCGGCGCCCGGGCCCTTCAGCACGTCCTGGCCGGTCACCCGCCCGAGCGCGTCGTAGGTCCAGTTGGACTCGACGAACGCTAGCGTCCCCCACGACCAGTTCGTCCGCCGCTTGGTCACGAGCCCCGCGACGTTGCGCGTCTGCTCGCCGATCGGCCGCTCGGTGGTCCCAGGTGGGGTCAGCCCGAGCCGCGTCGGCAGCCCGCGATGGTCGTAGTAGACCTGCGCGGTCTCCTCGGCGCTGCTGTTGATGCGATCCTGGAACCGATAAGCCCGCGGGGAGCCCAGCAGCGTCGACGTGTAGTAGGTCGCCGTCAGCGGCGTGACGATGCCCCCGACGGACAGCCCGAGCGCGCGGCCCATCTCGTGTCCGAGGGAGTCGTAGTAGAGCTGCTCGTTGACCGCGGGTGTCGGGTTGCCCGGCCCGCGGCTCTGGAAGTAGACCAGGCGATTCTTGCGGTTCTGCGGGTAGTCCCAGACCATCGTCTCGTGGTCCGCGCCGAACAGCGCGACGTCCGCTGCCGACAGCCCGCGCTTCCCGATCACCCGCGACACCGGCCGATCGAGATCGTCGTAGACCGTCGTCGTCACGTAGTCGAGCTGGCTCGCGCCGGCCGGGCGCGGCACCTCCTCGCTCTGCAGGTTGCCGTTACGATCGTAGGTGTACGTCCACGTTCGCGCGCCGCGGGTGATCGAGGTGCGGTGGCCCGCGAGGTCGTGCGCGAGCAGCGTCGTGACGCCCTCGGGATCCGTGACCTGCTGCACGTGGTCGTCGGCGGCGTAGCCGTACGTC
>JAPLLF010001290.1 GCA_026387715.1 Pseudomonadota bacterium | reverse complement strand
GACCGCGCCGCTCGAGCCGGCGCGGACCTACCCGCTGACGCTCGTGCTCACCCCGGCCAAGAGCCAGGCCGCGCTCGCCGCGCTGATCGAGCCGCGGGCGTCGGCCGCCAGGTTCGTGATCGCGCCGCTCCACGCCGGTCGTGCGAGCAAGCTGCTGATCGCGGGCGTCACGACGTTCGCGACGACCAAGTTCCCGATCGATCCGACCCGGATCACGATCGTGAAGTAGCCGGCTCGGCGAGCGTGCCGACCTGCTGGTACTTCGCGAACATCTGCCCCCAGTGGGTCTTGGCGCGCCACGCCTCGAACACGGCCTTGTCCTTGAGCGGCCAGCGGTAGTAGTCGTGGTAGGCCTCGGAGCCGGCGACGAACACGTTCACCAGCGGCGTGTGGAAGAACAGCTTCTGGAACCGCTTGAGCGGGCCGAACCACATGAGGTCGCCGACCATCGACGCGCCGTTGTCGCCGACCGAGAACCCCCAGCGCTCGTCGGCGAGCGCGGTGTCACCGACGACCTCGATGTTCTCGCGCCGGCCGTTCCCGAGCCCCTGCTCGTCGGCGAGGCTGATGTACGGCAGGGACATCGGATCGAAGCCCATCATCGACGCGGCCACCGCGTCGATCGCGACCTGATCGTTGCTCGCCAGCATGACGTCCTTGATCACCGGGCGCATCGTGCGCGGCCCCGGCCCGTCGCCGGCGGTGGTCCCGTCCATCACGGCGAACAGGCCCGCGTGGATCTCCTTCTGGATCGCCAGGAGGTCGACGAGCGTCTCGTGGATCCACGAGTGGGTGTAGTGGCGCTTGGTGTTGAGCAGCCCGCCGAACGCGTTCTTCATCGCGCCGGTCGTCATCGTGTAGATGTGGCACTTCGTCGTCGGCAGGTGGACGATGTTCGCGCCGTGGAACGCGTCCGGGATCAGGATGCCCTCGGGGAAGATCGTGTCGAGGACCCGCATCTTCGCCTTGGGGCGATAGTTGGACCAGGTCATGTCCTCGGGCTTGAAGTTGTAGCGGACCGGGATGTCGTACTTCTTGAAGATCGGCACGTAGCCGTTCAAGTCCTCGCCCTTGAAGGCGTCGGTGACGACCGTCTTGTTCTGCACGCAGACGAGGTCGTCGTAGCCGCGCGCGCGGAGCGAGCGGATCGTGCCCTCGAGCTGCCACGGCGTGGTGTTCGCGCCGGGGAACGGGAAGTGCCACGAGATGTTGTCCTTGAGGATCGTGGGCGCGCCCTTGACGAACGCGCGCTCGACCTCCGCGAGCGTGTGTAACCGATCGATATCGTCGAGGATGGTGTCGGGGCGAACGCGGATCACCGCGACCTTCGAGCGCGTCATCGGACCAGGCATGGCCGGGACTGTGCCACGCCTTGGTTTGCAAGAAAGTTGCGACGTCGATCTTCGAGTGTGAGGGTGCCTCTATGGGCGAGACGCTGTACAGCAGTTCCTTCCAACCGGACCCGCGCAGCGCGCTCGACGTCCTCGCATTCGTCCTCACGCCGATCGCGGCGTTTGCCAACGCCGAAGATCCCGACGAGCTCGAGGCCGTGGCCGAGCTCCTGGGATCGGCCAAGGCCGAGGCGATCGAGCGCTGGTACCTGCTGGCGACCGGCGACCGCAGTAACTAGAAGCTCGCGTTCAGGTCGGCGGGTTGGTGTACTTGAACGTCATCTTCTCCGTGAAGAGCTCGACCTTCACGTTCTTGATGCTGCTCGAGCCGGAGTCCGCCTTGTCGGGCTGGACGTTGACGATCTCGGCGTTGAAGAAGCTGAGGGTGCCGAGCACGTTCATGTCGACGCCCAGGTACTCGATCGCTCCCTCGGGGATCAGGTCGCGGCCCGCGGGCTTCACCGACGCGCCGCGCTTGTTGAAGCGCGCGACCAGCGAGGCGGCCTCGGACTCGGGCAAGGTGAACGAGATGTTCGGGAAGTCGACCTGGCTCGAGGACTTGGTCGGGGCGCGTGATCCGCCCCCGTGGTACTCGATGATGTTCTGCTTGAGCGTGATCGCGTCGATCTTGGTCACCGAGCCGGTCTTGAAGCCGGCGAGGTTGAAGCGGAAGTCCGACGCCTTCCAGTACTTCGCCGCCTCGGAGCCCTTGGCCTGCGGGTCGATGACCGCACCGTTGAGGCCGGGCTTGTACTCGATCGACTCGACCGCGATCGCGATCGTCATGTACAGCGCGTCCTTGCCTGCGGCATCGAGCGCCGGGATGGTGATCTCGCGGATCAGGCCGAACTTGAACTCGCGCCGCGCGCGTTCCTTGTAATAGAAGTCGGCCGCGAGGATCGCCCCGTCGCGGCGGTCCTGGTTACCGGAGAAGAACTCCGCGATCCACTTGTAGTAGGGCGCCGAGGTCGACATCCCGATCTGGATCTTGATGTCCTCGAACTTCGGCTTGCCGATCTGGCGCCAGCGGTCGTAGATCCCACCCTGCTGGTAGGTCATGACGTCGACCTTGACGCCGCCTCCCTCGATGGACTTGATCAGGCCGTTGTTCTGACCGCCGACCTCGAGCGCGAAGTGCGCTGCGCTGAAGGCGCGGTTCTCGACAGGGGTGGTTCCGGGGGCTGCGGGCATCGGGGTCTCGATTCTATACCGCTGGGGGTGCACGCCGAAGATGAGACAGCGTTGGAGCATGCTACGTTGTCGAGGTCGCGGGGCTTCCTCGCGCACGGGCATGGCCGATCCCACCCCCCCACCGAAGCCGATCGTCGCACCGGCCGCCAAGGGATTGTATCCCAAGGGGATTTCGCCGATTCGGCCGGCGCGGTGGGGATTTTTCAAGGGTCTGCTGACCGGTGCGGCCATCGAGGTCCCGGCGCTGGCCGCCGGGGTGTGGCTGCTGGCCAGGCTCGGCCTCGGCGATGCGACGGTCCCGTTCATGACGATCGTCCGGATGACGGCGATCTTCGCGGGCATCGCGGCCGTGCTGACCGCCGCCGGGCTCGGGCGGCTGGCGGCGTATGCCTCGGTCGACGGCGGCCGACGGCGCGCCGCGTGGGTGGCCGGCCGTGCGCACGCGATCGCGAGCATCGGGCTCGTGGTGATCGCGGTCATCCCCCACGGTCATCTCCCCGAGCGCTCGTGGCTCTGGCTCGCGTATCCCGCGACGGGGATCGTGATCGGCGCGGTG
>JAPLLF010000434.1 GCA_026387715.1 Pseudomonadota bacterium | reverse complement strand
TCCGCTGGGAAATCACCGGGCGCAGTTCGTCATCGCGATGAGGGCCGCCCTCGCCCGGCTTGACACGTGATGCACCTGGTCGTTAGCTGGTCGCCACAGGGGGCAGGGTCAGCAAGGATCACGGGTCGAATGAGTCCAATGCGCGAACGAGCCGGATCTGAATCCCGAGTGCCTCGACCCATCCAAGCCCGACTTGACGCGCCAGATGGTTGGCGTGCCGGGCGATACACGCGTGGACCGACCGCTTCGCGGCGGCATGCGTGAGCCCATCCCGGAGCGCCACATAGCTGGCGAGGTTCGCGGAGATCGTCCAACGGGCATCCATGTACGCGAGGCCCGCCGCGATGTGGTTGAGTTCGATCCATTCAGCTCGAGATGGCCAGTACGGTTGGATGGATGAAGCCTGTTGCACAGCTGTGAGCCACGAACCCAGCCGCGCGCAGATCGCGGCTGCGTGTTGGTAACCGAGGCCGCACTCCAGCGCGATCTCACCCACGTGCTGCACGAGCAGATCTTCAACGTAGTCACGCGCCACATGAGGCGCTACCCCCTGACGAGCGGCGTTGGCGGCGAGGTGATCGATAGCGGAGTAACGCGGGTCGCGTCCGAGCTTTCGCGAGAGCGCGCGAAGAATACCCCGCCAGACCTTTGGCGACGGCCAGCGGAGAAAACGTACCTGCATCATGTTCCTATCGTAGCGGACGAGTTTCGTTGCCCCAACGAGAATCCGATTGGCTCCTCGCCACTTCGAACGGGGGAACGTGCTTCCTCTCGACTAGCGTAGAAACTGAGCCTTGAGCACCTCGAACACCGTAGATCCTCAACCTGGGAAACCCAACGTGGTCAAGCCTCGCGGGCTCGCGCGATCACAAGAAACGGGCTCGCGCGATCACAAGGGAAACTGGCTTCCCTGAGCCGATCGCGAAGCCGGGTTATCACGGCATGCTCGGCCTTCTGACCACTGGCGTGATGAAGGCCTTCGGCGTTTCCGCGCCCGCTGCGGTGGCTGCCGGCGCCGGGCGGGACTCACGTGCGAAGGCTTCTCGCGACTCAAGTGATCTAGTTGCGCTTCTTCAGCGCGTCGGAAGGACGGCCACGGATCCGACCGGGTCGAGCTGCGCGTGCGTCACGACACGCGCCGTCGGCATCGTTGTCGCCGTCAGATCACGCCCCCCCGTTCCGGACCGCCGTTAGACGTCAGCCGCTAACTGACAACGATTTTCAGTTTGCCCCGCTCAGCCTGCGTCATCGAGACCAACCAGGAGCGCAAGAAGCTCACGCCGCAGGTTTCGGCGATCGCGGCCGATGCACCACCCCTGCAACGCCGCTGCGAGTGCCGCGCCGACTTGATCGACTTGTAACGGCTCGTTCCGCGATCCTGCGTCGCCGTGAGAGGCGGCGGCAGCGAGCTCGGGCGGCACCCGCACCGATGCCTGCTCTGGCGCGTCTTCCGGTGCATCGCTCCGCGCCTTCAAGTCCCGTCCGCTCCGCCAACGAACGTAAGAATCCTGAGTGGTCGCCACTCAGGATTTTTGCTTTTCGGGCCACGCCGATCACAAGACGTCGCGACGATCGAAGCTTCGCCTCGACCGCGTCGGACACCACCGGTGCCACCTTCTTCTTGCGCCCCATACGGTGAGACGATTTTCCGGCCACGTGTCAGATAGCCATGAAGGCAGTCCTATCGCTCCTGACCCTATCGACGCTCGCCGCTTGTGGTGACGACGGCACCACCCCCCGGCAGCCCGACGCTGGCCCCGACACGGTCGCGATCACCCCCGGCACCAGCAACGTGCTGACCTGCTCGCACCAGCAGTACACGGTCACCCCGACCGGCACCATTGGCACGTGGGCCGCCGACGAGGGCACGATCGAACAGACCGGGCTCTACGCCTCGCCGCTCGCCGTCCCCGGCACGCCCGACGCCCACATCTCGTTCACCGGCGCGGCGACCGCCGTCGCGCACCTGGCGACTGCGTTCCCCGGCACGCCGTCGACGGTCTCGACCAACTACACCGCCGACACCACGCCCTACGAGCACGTGCTCACCGCGAACGGCATGCGCATGTACGCCGTGTATCCCGCCGAGGACGGCGTCCACATCCTGCGCAGCAACGATGGTGGTGCCACGTTCATGGCGCAGCCGATCTCCATCGGCAAATCCCTGTGCGCCGCGGCCGCCGTCGATGCCGCGAACCCCGACGTGCTGTACCTCGTCACGCACTCGATCGCGGCGACTGACACCTCGGTCTACCTCCGCGTCAGCGAGGACGGTGGCGCCACGTTCGCCGCGTCGAAAAAGTACACGATCGCCGACAGCATCCTCGACGGTCTCGTCCTCGCGATCTGCCCGGACATCGTCTCGCCGTCGGCCAATCACGTGGTGATCGCGACCGCGCGTCAGGACAATGCGCAGACCAAGTCGTGGACCGGCATCTACGCCTCCGCCGATCGCGGCGCCAGCTTCGGCAACGGTTATGGCACCGCATCCGTGGATTACTACGCGCCGGAGGTGAACGCCTCGAACATCTTCACGAGCGGCACCGTGCTCTCCGACGGTGGTCAGTACGGCCCGCGCGTGTTCTCCGACGCCAACGGTCACGTTTGCACGACGTACTCCGTCGACGGCGACACCGGGTGCGAGGGCTCGAGCTGCAGCGGCGTCTANNNNAGTGCTCGAGCAATAGCGGCGCGACGTGGACCACGCCGTACAAGCACGCCACCAGCGGCACCGCGACCTACCCGACCGGGTCGATCTCGCCGTCGGGCAAGGTCGCCGTCACGTGGACCCAGCGCGTCGCCGGGGACACCGCGATCGAGGTCGCGTTCAGCATGGATGCCGGCGCGACGTTCGGGCAGCCCTACGAGTACCCGTTCGACAAGGCGACCTACGGCTACACCGACGCGCCGATCGTCGCGTGGCAAGACGACGTGTTGTGGCTCCAGCAGACGACCGCCGCGTCCGACGATCCGAAGGTCGTGATCGACAAGACCTGCGACTTCGGCGGCAGCTGGAGCGGCTCACTCGCGATCACGAACGGCAGCGACTACACCGGCGCGGCGATGATCATGACGAGCAAGGGCATGGTCGCCGCCGCGCGCAACCTGCGCGACGCGCAGAGCCGTCCGCTGTCGCTGATCTCGCTGGCGCCTTGAGACGAGCTCGCGAGTTCGTCTCCGTGCAGGCGCAGCGCAAGCAAGCCGATGATCCGACGGAGCATGCTGTCGTGGATGGCCAAGCCGATGCGCTGCATGCTGCTACACCAGCGCACCGAGCGACACATCGAGCGTGCTGCGCACCACCCCGAGCAGGCTTTCGAGCTCGGTCGGCGTCGCTACGATCCGCTCGCCGAGCAACGCGAGCGCGTGGTCGCGGACCCGCTCGCGCGCGGCCAGCATGCGGCGGCCCGCCGTCGCGCGCGACACCCCGAGCACGCGTGCGATACCATCGAGGTTGAGCCCGTCGGTGAAGTGCAACCGCAGGACCGTGCGCTCGCTGTCCTCGAGCGCCCCGAACGCATCGCGGATCGCGCCTTGAAACACCTCGCCATACCGGCGCTTGATCAGCGCGAGCGCGGGATCGAGGATGGGCAGCGCCAGCGGGCTGATCGCCTCGACGGCGAGCTCGGCGCTGTTGGTCTCGTCGCGTCGGAGATTCGACGCCGCGCGCACCGCCGCGACCCGCACCCACGCGCCGAGCGCGCCGCGCCCGTCGTAGTCGCCGAGCATCGCGCGACCACCCTCGACGCCGACGAACAGCCGCACGCGCAGGCGCTGCGTCACCTCCTCGGCGACCTCCACGGTGATCCCGCCGCGCGCGATCATCTTCGGCAGCGGGCCGAGGCAGCGCTGCTCGAACGCGACCACGCTCGCGGGGTCGTTCGCCACGCACGCGCACGCGAGGTACAGATCGTCGGCGTGCAGCCGCGCGAGATCCGCGACCTCCACCCCGTGGGCGCGCTTCGCGACGTAGCGCACGAACGCCTCGTCCTCGACCGGGGCAGTTGGCCACGCGGCGCGGCCCGCGGCGAGAAGCCGCTGGAGACACGCCTCGAGCTCCGCGCGATCTCTGTCGGTGATGCCGCGCTCCGCGAGAAACCACGCGGCGCAGGGATAGCTGTCCCTCACGACGCCACGATACATTGGTCTCGCGGTTCATGAGCGGCTGTCTCGACGACAACGCGATCGTCGCGCTCCTCGAACCCGATGTTCCGGATCGCGATCGCGCCGCGTGGATGGCGCACATCGACAGCTGCGCGACCTGCCGGGCGCTCGTCGTCGACACCGTGCGCCTCGAGACCGAGGGGCCGCGCATCCTCGTCCCCGGGACCACGCTCGGCCGCTACGTCGTGCTCGAGACGATCGGCGCCGGCGCGATGGGCATCGTCTACGCGGCCTACGACCCGGAGCTCGGCCGCAAGATCGCGCTCAAGCTCCTGCGGCCCGATCCCGACGTGCCCGCCGCGGGTCGCAGTCGCCTGCTCCGCGAGGCGCAGCTGCTCGCCAAGCTCGCGCACCCGAACGTGACGTCGATCCATGACGTCGGCACGCTCGGCGACGAGATCTTCCTCGCGATGGAGCTCGTCGAGGGCGGCGCCACGCTCGGCGCCTGGCTCGCCACGCCGCGCGATGTGCGCGCGATCATTCGCGTGCTGCGCCAGGTCGGCGACGGCCTCGCCGCCGCGCACGCCGCCGGCCTCGTGCATCGCGATCTGAAGCCGGACAACGTGCTCGTCGACGCCGCCGAGCGTGCGCGCGTCACCGACTTCGGCCTCGCGCGCGGCGCCGACGATATCGACGATATCGTGATGGTCGGCACGCCCGCGTACATGGCGCCCGAGCTGCGCACCGGCCACGCCGCCGACGCGGCGACCGATCAGTACAGCTACTGCGTGACGTTCTACGAGGCGCTGTACGGCGAGCGGCCCGGTGGATCGCCGACGCGACGCGTGCCGAGCTGGCTCCGCAAGATCGTGATGCGCGGGCTCGCGACCAACCGCGCCCAGCGCTTCCCGACCATGACCGCGCTCCTCGCCGCGCTCGCCGCCGGCCCGGTGATCACCGCGCGCCGGATCGCGATGGCCATCACCGCGATCGCGCTCGTCGCGCTCGTCGCGCTGGCGATCCACACGCCCGCCGCGCAGCTGTGCACCGGCGCCGACCACGCGTGGGCCGGCGCGTGGACCGCCGAGCAGCGCCTCGCGCTCCGCGATGCCTTCATCCGCACCGGGCGCGCGTCGGCACCCGCCGCGACGACCCAGCTCGAGCACGTCTTCGACGAGCGCGGCGTCGCGTGGCGCGCGATGTACACCGAGGTCTGCACCGCCACGCGCGTGCGCGGCGAGGCCTCCGAGGCGCAACTCGATCTGCGCATGCGGTGCCTCGCCGACCGCCGCGCCGAGGTGGTCGCGCTGGCCCGCGTGCTCGGCGCCGCCGACGGCGACCTCGTCGATCGCGCGGTCACCGCCGCGCTCGCGCTCCCGAACCTCGCCGACTGCGCGAACGCCCGCGCGCTCGTCACGCCGCTGCCGAACGATGTCGCCGCACGCGCGGAGATCGAACGTCTCGGCCGCACGCTCGCCGAGGTGAGCGCGCTCGAGTACGCCGGGCAGTACGCGGCCGGCCGCGCGCTCGCCGATCCATCCCTCACGACCGCGCGCGCCACGAGCTACGCGCCGCTCGTTGGCAAGTTCGCGCTCGTCGCCGGTCGACTCGCGTTCGGCCTGCGCGACTTCCCCCGCGCCGCGGCGATGCTCCACGAAGCAGCGGCGATCGCGCAGGACACCGGCGACGATGCGGTCGCCGCCGACGCGTGGACGTTGCTCGTCCGCATGACCGGCTTCCTCGAGAACCGTCCCGCCGAGGGTCGCATCTGGGCGCGCTACGCGGAGGGCG
>JAPLLF010000210.1 GCA_026387715.1 Pseudomonadota bacterium | reverse complement strand
GAGCCCGCGTGCGAGGCGCGCGCGAGGAAGGCGTGCACGAGCTCGGGGATATCATCGGGGCGTTCGCGCAACGCCGGGACCTCGATCTGCACGACGTTGATCCGAAAATAGAGATCGTTACGAAACCGGCCATCCCGGATCGCGTCGGCGAGGTCGCGGTTGGTCGCGGCGATCAACCGGACGTCGATATCGACCTCGCCCCCACCCCCGACCGGACGCACCCGCGACGACTCGAGCACCTGGAGCAGCTTGGCCTGCGCGTCGAGCGGCAACTCGCCGAGCTCGTCGAGGAACAGCGTGCCGTGCGCGGCCTCGACGAACAGGCCGGCCCGTGACTCGCGGGCATCGGTGAACGCGCCGCGCCGCACCCCGAAGAGCTCGGCCTCGACGAGCCCGCTCGGCAGCGCCGCGCAGTTGACGTGCACGATCGGCCCGTCGCGTCGCGCGCTGCGCTCGTGGATCCACCGAGCGATCGCCCCCTTGCCCGCCCCGCTCTCGCCGGTGACCAGCACGGTCGCGTCGGTGCGCGCGGCCCGGCGCGCGAGCTCGAGCACGCGCTGCATCGCCGCGCTCCTGGCGATCAGGCGCCCGCCGTCCTCGCCGAGATCGCGGCGGAGGCGAACGATCTCGCGGCGCATCGCGCGCTCGCGCAGCGCCCGCTCGATCGCGAGCAGGAGCGTCTCGGGCTTGAACGGCTTGGTCACGAAGTCGCACGCGCCGGCCCGCACGGTCTCGACGGCGAGCTCGACGCTCCCGAACGCCGTGATCAAGAGGACCGCCTGACGCGGCTTCCGCTCGAGGATCGCGGCCAGCAGCTCGGGGCCGCGCAGCTCGGGCATCTCGACGTCGCTGATCACGACGTCGAAGTCCTCGCGCTCGATCCGCGCGAGGGCGGCGACCGGGGACGTCTCGCCCACCACAATGTAGTGCGTCGCGAGGAACTCGACCAGGTAGTCGACGACCGCGCGATCATCGTCGACGATCAACACACGTGCACGCTCAGCCATGACTGACCTCCGGGAAGCTGACGACGAACTCGGCACCGGCCCCCACCTGGGACGCGACCTCGATCCTGGCGTGATGTTCGTCGACGATCGCGCGGACGACCGCGAGCCCGAGCCCCGTCCCGCCATCCGTCGCGCGCGTCGTGAAGAACGGCTCGAATAGCCGCGCGCGGGTCTCGGGGTCGATCCCGGTGCCGCTGTCGGCGACGCTCAACCGCACGCGATCGCCGTCGCGGTCGAGCCGCACCGTGATGCGGCCCTTCGGAGGGGTCGCCGCGAGCGCGTTCTTGACGAGGTTCAGCGCGACCTGCTGGAGCTGATCGCGATCGCCGTCGATGCGGAGGCGACGGGCGTCGCCGTCGACGACCAGCGCCAGCGTGATGCCACGTCGGCGCGCCTCACCCCCGAGCAGATCGATCACTGCGCGCACGGGCTCGACGAGATCACACGCAGCCACGACCGCGGCCTTGCGGCGTCCGAACGACAGCAACTGCTCGACGATCCGCGTGATCCGATCGCACTGCCCGACCAGCTGATCGGCCTGACGGCGCACCTCGGGATCCGCGTGCGTGCGCAACCCCGACGCGCGCCCCGCCAGCACCTGCAACGGCGATCCGATCTCGTGCGCGAGCCCCGCCGAGAGCTGGCCGATCGTCACGAGCTTGTCGATCCGCTGGAGCCCGTGCTCGAGCCGTTCGCGCGCCTCGGTCTCGCTCGCGAGCACCTGGATCATCGCGTTGAACTCGCCGACGAGCTCGCCGATCTCGTCGCGCCGGCCGGGCTCGACGCGCGCGCGAAAGTCGCCCTGGCGGATCTGGCGAACCCCGGCGACGAGCCGGGCGATCGGGCGTGACACGTGGACGGTCCCGAGCACCAGCCCGGCGCACATCGTCGCGAGCAGGAACGCCACGACCATCCCGATCAGGCGATCCCGCGTCCGCGCCAGATCGTCGTCGAGATCCGTCACCGGTCGCGAGATCGCGACCGTCCCGAGCAGGACCCCATCGTCGGCGAGGAGCGGCGCCGCGAACACCAACCGGTCCGGATCGTCGACCGGATCGAACGCGACCAGCTCGCGACGCGTCGACCCCGCCCGCGCGACGAAGCCGTCGACGATGGCGTCACTCGTCGCGCCCTGCGAGCGCGCGATCGCGACGCCGCGAGGATCGTACGTGTGGATGTCGACGTTGGGATCTAGGCGATCGAGCATCGCGAGCGTTGCCTCGATATCGGCGCCCTGCTGGTCGCGCAGGGCGTGGCCGAGGGAGGCCTCGAGCGCGCGCCCGATGATGCGGATCTCGCGCGTCGCCGCGGTGCGCAGATCGTCACGCTCGCTGCGATACGCCCACAGCGCGTACGTCCCGAACAGGACGCCGCCGACCGCCGTCAATGCGAGAGTGAACCGGAGCCGGATCGACATCAAACACGCCTGCCCCAGGTGGGGCGAAATTGAGGAGGTGGGGCGGATCCGCGACCAACTTTCGGGGACTTGGCCGTGGCACGCGGGATGGAACCAGTCTGCGCGTGCCGTCCTTCCAGTTCCATGCCGCCTCGCTCGTGTTTTTCGCAGCGTGCACGGCCCCCGCCGAGTCACATCCGAGTTACCTGGAGGCCCCTGCGACCCCGGTCACCCCAGGCTCGCCGATCGTCACGGTGGGGAGCGCGTCGCGAGCCTACGTCGTCGCCCGCGCGGTCAGCCCCGAGGCGTCCATTCCGATCGTGCGCGCCCCGGCGCGGATCGCGTTCCGCGACGGCGCGGTCTCGGAGGTCAACCTGCCCCTCCCGGGGCGCGTGGTCACCGTCCACGTGCAGACCGGCGATCGCGTGGCCATGGGAGCTCCGCTGATCACGCTGACGTCGCCCGAGGCCGCCGCGGCCCGGGCCTCGCTCGCCACCGCCCACGCGGAGCACGACGCCGCCGCGCAGGAGCTCGCCCGCCAGGACACGATGATCGGCGCCGGCGTCGGCATCGAGAGCGAGCGCGCCGCGGCCCGGGCCCGCCTCCGCCAGAACGACGCCGAGCTCGCGCGTGCGCAGACCACCGTTGGGCTGCTCGGCGACGGCAGCGGCTCGACGTTCACCCTGCGCGCCCCGATCGCGGGCACCGTGATCGCGCGGCGCGCGACGGTCGGCAGCGTGGCCCAGCCCGGGGCCGAGCCGCTGGTCGAGATCGGCGATCCCTCCGCCTTGTGGATCGTCGCCGACGTGTTCGAGCGCGACCTCGCGAACGTGCACACCGGCGCCGGCGTGGCGATCGAGCTGCCGACCGCGGCCAAGCCGGCCCACGGCCACGTCGTCGCGATCGGCTCGGCCGTGAGCGGCGTTTCACGCACCGCGCCGGTCTACATCGCCGTCGACGATCGCGCCGGCGACGACCTCCGCGCCGGCATGTTCGCGCGCGCCGCGATCGAAGAGCCCGCCGGCCGCGGCGTCGTCTTGCCGGTCGAGGCGGTGCTGGTCAAGGACGGCAAGCGCACGATCGTCTACGTCGAGAGCGGTCCAGATCGGTACACGCCGCGCGACGTCGTCGTCGGGCGCTCGATCGACGGCAAGGTCCTGATCACCTCCGGCATCACCGCCGGCGAGCACGTCGTCCTCGAGGGCGCGCTGCTCCTCGACAGCGCCGCGGAGCAGCTCCTCTGATGTTGAAGCGACTCATCCAGCTGTGCGTGTCGCGACGGTTCGCGGTGATCGCGTTCATCGCCGGGATCGCGGCGTGGGGAGCCCACGCCTACGACGACACGCCGATCGAGGCGTTCCCCGACGTCACCAACTATCAGATCAACGTGATCACCAAGGCCCCGGGGCTCGCGCCCGAGGAGGTCGAGAAGCAGATCACGCTGCCGCTCGAGCGCGAGCTCAACGGCACCCCCGACGTGATCTCGATGCGCTCGGAGAGCCTGTTCGGGCTCTCGCTGATCTACCTGACGTTCGACGATGGCGTCGATGCGTTCCGCGCGCGCACCCGGATCTCCGAGCGCGTCACGACCGCCGAGCTCCCCGAGGGTGAGGCGACCCCGCTCGGCGAGATCTACCAGTTCCGGCTCGCCAGCGACCGTCACTCGCTCACCCAGCTCCGCTCCGAGCTCGACTGGACGGTCACGCCGCGCTTCCGCCAGGTGCCCGGGGTCGCCGACGTCGTCGCGTTCGGCGGCTTCATGCCGGAGGTCCACGTCGAGGTCGATCCGGCGCGGCTCCGCGCCTATGGCCTGACCCTCGACCAGGTCACCACGGCGCTCCAGAAGTCGAACCACAACGTCGGCGGTGGCTTCCTCCGTCACGGCGATCAGGAGATGGTCGTGCGCGGCATCGGCAACCTCCACACCGCAAGCGACCTGCAGGACGTCGTGCTGACCAGCAAGGACGGCACGCCGGTCACCGTCGGCGACGTCGCGCGGCTCGTGCGCTCGGGAGTCCCCCGGCGCGGCGACGTCGGGCTCGACGACAACACCGAGATCGTCGAGGGCTTCGTCCTGCTCCGGCGCGGCGAGAACCCGACCCGCGTGCTCGACGGCATCCACCAGACCGTCGCCGAGCTCGACGCGAAGATCCTGCCCAAGGGCATGCGGATCGAGCCGTTCTACGATCGCTCGACCCTCGTCGCGCACACGCTCGGCACGGTCCATCACAACCTGATCTTCGGCGCGCTGCTCATCCTCGGCGTGACCTGGCTGTTCCTGCGCACGCTCCGCGGCTCGTTGATCGTGGTGACCGTGATCCCGATCTCGCTGCTCGGCGCGTTCATCGGACTGCACGCGATCGGCCTGCCTGCAAACCTCATCTCGATGGGCGCGATCGACTTCGGGATCCTCGTCGACGGCGCGGTGATCCTCGTCGAGCACGTCATCCACATGGCGCGCAAGACCCAGCCGAAGAACCGGCGCGAGGTCCTCACGCTGGTCACCCACGCCGCGGTCGAGGTCGCGCGCCCGACGTTCTACGCGATGTCGATCATCATCGCGGCGCTGATCCCCGTGTTCACGCTCGAGCGCGTCGAGGGGCGCATCTTTCGACCGCTCGCCCTGACCTACACGTTCGCGCTGCTCGGGGCGCTCGTCCTCGCGCTCACGCTCGTGCCGGCGCTGTGCGCCATCGCGGTCCGGCCGAGCGACGCCATGACCCGCGATCCCCGGTGGATCTCGGTGGCCCGCGACGGCTATTCGCGCGTCCTGGGCAAGATCGTCAGCCGGCGGGTCGCGACGCTGGCGGTCGGCGTCGCGCTGCTCGTGGCCACGGTCGTGATCGCGGGCGGCATCGGCAAGGAGTTCCTGCCCGAGCTCGACGAGGGTGACCTCGTGGTGTTCGTCGAGATGCCGCCGAGCATCTCGCACGAGCGCTCGACCGAGATCCTGCTGGACGTCCGCCGCCGCCTGCGCGCGTTCCCCGAGGTCCTCGCCACGCTCTCGGAGCACGGGCGCCCCGAGGACGGCACCGACAACGAGAGCATGAACATGTCGGAGACCTTCGTCCACCTCGCCGCCCACGATCGCTGGCGCGCGGGCATCACCAAGGACGGCCTGGTCGACGCGATGCGGGAGTCCCTCGAGACCATCCCGGGTGTGCGCTTCAACTTCAGCCAACCGATCAAGGACAACGTCGAGGAGGCCGTCTCCGGCGTGCGCGGCCAGGTCGTCCTCAAGATCTTCGGCTCGGATCTCGAGGCCATGCGCACCACCCTCGAGCACGCCAAGCAGGTCCTCACCACGGTGCCCGGCATCGTCGATCTCGACCTCTATCGTGACTCCATGGTGCCGCAGCTGCAGATCGACCTCGACCGACACGCGCTCGCGCGCGCCGGCATCGCCGTCGACGACGCGCAGTCGATCGTCGAGACCGCGCTCGCCGGCAAGCTCGTCACCTCGATGTGGGAAGGCGAGCGCCTCGTCCCGATCCGCGTCGAGCTCCCGGTCAGCGAGCGGGAGGATCCGGACATGATCGGCGCGCTGGCGGTGCCGACCAGCGACGGCAGCACGCTTCCCCTCCGGGAGCTCGCGACCATCCTGACGGCGCAGGGCCGCGCCGCGATCAACCACGAGGCCAACAGCCGCGTCGCGTCGCTGAAGTTCAACGTGCAGGGACGCGACCTCGGCTCGGTGATCGCCGACGCCCAGCGCGCGATCAACGCGAGCGTGAAGCCGCCCGACGGCCACTTCTTCGTGTGGGGCGGCGAGTTCG